>JAIEDJ010000080.1 GCA_029068025.1 Oscillospiraceae bacterium
CTGTCATTTCCGATATTCTCGGCGCATAAGACAGATTTCTCAGATTTCTGCCGCAGCTGTATACGTGCCGCTCCTCGTCATATACAAATCTCGCATCGCCGTATCCCACAGATTGGTGCGTGATCGAAGCAGATGATCCGAATATCTCCTTGCAGGCAACTCCAACATCATATTCGGGAATAAGATACTCACCCGTCTGAGATTTCGGAAAAGTGCTGTAACCCTCATTGAGCAGTATTTGCCAGATGGAGCAGTTGATCTTTGCGGAATTGGATATCTCGGCCTCGCTGTTGAAAGACGAGATGTCGTTTGCCACGGCGGGCAGAATAAACTGCGTGAACTCATTTTTCAGATAAGTGTTGTCAACCAGACCGTGTATTCCCATAACGACAAGCCTTATGCAGGTGATAAATCCGATGATCGCCATTATCACCACAAAAACGGCAAACCCGAAGAAAAACCTCTGCCGCCTGGGATTTTCGGCGATCTTAACATCATCCTCGGAATCCAGTCCGAGATCGGCTACATCGGTCTCGAGATCCTCCGCTTCCTCTATCTCGCCGAAAAGCTCGTTGATGATGTCTTCATTATGCTTTCCGCGCGGCTCGTTATCGTTTTTCTTAGCCATATTTTCTTCACCCTCTGATCTGACCGTTTCCGTCGATCAGATATTTGTAAGTTGTCATCTCCTTAAGTCCCATAGGCCCGCGCGCGTGGAGCTTCTGCGTCGAGATACCGATCTCCGCGCCAAGACCGAACTCGAATCCGTCCGTAAAGCGCGTTGACGCGTTTACATAAACAGCGGCTGCGTCCACCAGCTCCTGAAATCTTGCGGCGTTTTCGCTTGAATTCGTAACTATGCACTCACTGTGCTTCGTGCCAAATTTGTTTATGTGTTCAATGGCTTCATCAACAGACTTCACTACCTTTGAGGACAGCCTCAGCGCCAGGAACTCAGTCGCATAGTCGCTGTCATCGGCGAGCTTTTCGACCTTGATGCTTTCAGCAGTGATCTTGTCTCCGACAATAGCAACACGGCCGTTCCAGCGCTCGTCGAGCCTCTTGAAGAACGCCGGCGCGATCTTCTCATGAACCAAAATATTTTCAATGGCGTTGCATACGGACGGACGCTGAGTTTTGGCGTTGTCAACGATATTCACCGCCATATCAAGATCCGCACTTTCGTCAACGAATACGTGGCAGTTGCCCTCGCCCGTATGGATAACGGGCACAGTCGCATTCTCCACTACCGTGCGGATCAGACCGCCGCCCCCTCTCGGGATCAGCAGATCAAGATACTTGTCCGCCCTCATCATAGCGTTCGCGGTCTCGCGCGAGGTATCCTCCACGAGCTGTATGCAGTCCTCGGGGATATGGAGATCCGCAATGGTGCGCCGCATAAGATCGACAAGGTACTTATTTGAATTGAACGCGTCGGAACCGCCGCGCAGTATCACAGCGCTGCCGGCCTTGAAGCACAGTGCCGCAGCGTCGAGCGTAACATTCGGGCGGCTTTCGTAAATAATTCCGATAACGCCCATCGGAACGCGCTTTTGCGTTACCGTAAGACCGTTCGGAAGCGTTTTTTGTGAAATGATCTCACCGACGGGATCGGGCAGACCGCACACCTGCATAACGCCCTCTGCCATAGCGGCAACGCGCTCATTGTTAAGCGTCAGGCGGTCGATCATAGCTTCCGCCATACCGTTCTTTTTAGCGTTTTCAACATCGATCATATTCGCTTCGATAAGCGGTTTTGGATCCTCGTTCAGCCGGCGGGCAACCTCGCCCATGGCAAGGCTTTTAGTTTTATCATCACAGCCTGCCAGAAACGGCGCAGCTGCTTTTGCTTTTTTTCCAAGCTCATCAATATAACTCATAATAAAAACTCCAAATGAAATTCGCAGGATCTGTAAAAATATTATTTCCGCGCCTTAAAATAAGTACACCGCGCGTCATTACCTTCAAACAGTCTGTACAGCAGCGCGGGATCCTTATTCCCGATAATGACGGTATCGATCCCCGCCTCCGACGCGATCTTCGCCGCCTCGATCTTCGAGAGCATTCCTCCCGTGCCGACGGCGCTTCCCGTCCCCTGAGCATAACCGATGATCTCCGTAGTAATATCCGAGACCTCCGGGATAAAGTGCGAATCGGGATCGGACGGATCACCGTCATACAGCCCGTCCACATCGGTAAGCAGCACCAGCAGATCTGCGCTGCACAATTGCGCTACCGTCGCGGAGAGCGTATCGTTCTCGTCAAAGTCCAGGTGCTGTATCGAAACAACATCGTTCGCGTTTATGATAGGGACGACGGACAGCTCAAACAGCCTGTTGAACGTATTGATAACGTTCGTGCGGCGAGTTTCGTTGCTGATAACATCCCTCGTCAGCAGCAGCTGAGCTACAGTGTGATTGTACTGCCCGAACGTGTCGCTGTAGAACTTCATAAGCTCCGTCTGACCGATAGCGGCGCACGCCTGCTTTGACGGCGTGTCCTTCGGCTTGCTGAGAAATCCGCCCTTAGCCGCGCCGACACACTGCGCGCCCGAGCTTACGAAAACGATCTCCTTTCCGGAGTTTTTGAGATCCGCGAGGACCTCCACAAGCGCACGGCTTTTTCTTATATTAAGGCTGCCCGTTTCGGGATAAGCCAGCGAGCTGCTCCCGACCTTGACGACCACGCGTTTTCTGTCTGCAAAACAAGCCATTCGGATCCGTCCTTTATTTTAGAAATAGAAATAATTGCACATTTTATATTATAACAAATCCAAAACAAAATTTCAACACCAAAAGTTAAATTATCACATATTTTTTATCAGAAAGTCATAAATTAAATTATCTTT
>JAIEDJ010000008.1 GCA_029068025.1 Oscillospiraceae bacterium
GTTCGTCAATAGCCTTGCGGAGATTTTCCTCAATGAATTTAATATTGTACAGCGAATCCTTGAACTGCTCCTTATAGAAAACGATATTATCGGAAAAGCTCGCTTTTGCGGTGCGTCTTGCCATTGCGGCTCTGTCCTCCATACGCCGCAGCTCCATGGACTTGTCCTCGGTCAGATATACGCCGTATGAAAACCGGAGCGTCACATTTTTGTATTTGCAAAGAAGTTCGTCAAGTCCGTTTATAAACCTTCTCGGATAATCGTCGTCGGGGGATCCGGTGGCTACTATAAATACGTCGCTGCGCAGGTTAAGATAGTACTGATCATTATTGCAGTAATTCTTTAAAGTGTTAACAACATGATCCAGCACTTCATTTCCGAAGCTTTCGCCGTAAAGATCGTTGATGATCTTAAAGCGGCGTATGTCAAACTGAATGAAAGCGACCTTGTCGGCGGTGCCGAGAAGCGCCAGAACGTTGCGGCGGAATTTGTTTGAGCGTCCCATGCGCTTGAGCACGGTTTGGATCTCATCGTTTTCGGGCAGATCTTCGTTATCTATGGACGCGTTGGCTTTGTCGATTATGTATTCGTTGGTCATATCCTCAAGGATCTCTATGCTGACCGCCAGAGCGGCGGGACATTTTTTAAGAATAAGTCCTTCCTTGCGTATTTCAGCCATTTCATCGGGAATGGATATATCTTTTCCGAGAATATCGCGGCAGTTCACCTTTCCGTTCATTTTTTCGGAGAAGCGCCGTATAAACTCTTCTGTTTTCTTGTTCCCGTAAACCTCCTGTTCGGTATCGCTTGAATTGTAGAAGCCGAAGGTCATACCGAGAACAAGAAGACCCGCCGTAATACACCCGCAGGTATTGCCGCAGCGCATACCGCCTCCGAAGCAGGTGCTTATTTTGAATGCTGTTTTCAGATCAAGTCCGAGATCTGTGGCAAAAGCGCCGAAAAGAGCTTGTGTACAATGATACTTTTCGTTCAGCAGCTTGATCGCTTTTTCCTTATGAGTCATAATGATCCTCCGCGACAGTTTGTAACACAATTGATTTATAGGCTTTTTAAGGTAACACCGTACAAAATTACCGCACTTCGGGCAGACAGAGGGCAGCAGGCGACAATCTGTGTGCAGTACTGTCTTAATTTTATCACAAACGCGGTCAATTGTCAAGGATTATTTATCAAAATTGATCTTCAAGCCGGTTATATAAAGTGAGACAAAATGCTGCAGTAAGCCGAGCGCTTCGCCCATTATTTGACATTTTCGCATTTCCGAAAACAAAGAGCTCCGTTCAGCACTCTTATTGAAAAGTACCGGATCATGGTTCTTATTATCCGAACCGTGTAAATTCAGGCAACGTTTTACAGCACGGTTTTGATCTTATCGAGGTTATTTATGATAGTCATTGATAAGCCCATTGCAAGTAAGATCACGCCGGTGACATAGCCGACCGCTTTGCCGCTGACTTTGTTCGCAAACTGCGCGCTGACAAGGGAAAAGAATGTTGCAACTGCGATAGAAAGCAGCAGATAGCTCCAACATTCAAATAAAATTGCAGGTTCCATCATAATATGGCTGATCGAGGCGATAAGTGCGGTAAACGTCATAATAAAGGTGGATGTTCCCACAGCTGTTCTGCGGTCATAGCCGAGCATTGCGGTAAAAACGATCAACATCATCATACCTCCGCCCGAACCGAAAAAGCCTGTGCCAAAACCGATAGTCAACCCTAAAAACAGGGATCCGGCAATTTCTTTTATGCTCAACTTTATCGTTCCGTCTTTTGCAGGGCGTTCCTTTGATTCGGGTTTTACAAGGAAACGGATACCAATAGCCATACAAAGAAAAAGCGAAAAACTCCCGAGCACAGTCTGATGAGTAAAGTATGCCGCGACAGAACCAACAGTACACATCGCAATGATGCAAGTCAGCAGAACCCATCCGTGCTTCAGATCGATTTTCTTGTTCCTGGCATATACAAATGATGTAGCTGCAGAGCCGAGAATATCACTTGCGAGAGCGATCGCCGTTGCCATAAACGCACCATGTTCACCGCCGAAAGTCGGACAAAGCACGATAAGCAGAGGAACCATA
>JAIEDJ010000081.1 GCA_029068025.1 Oscillospiraceae bacterium
GAATCCGCAGCCGATATTTCTGATGGTGTGCTTTTTCGGAGCGGGTACCGCTGCCGGCGGATTTCCGATGTTTGTATTTGGAGTTGTGCTTGAGTTGGCAGACTGATCCTTGTTTAGGTTTACGGGCGATCCCTTGCTTAAATTGACCGGGGTGCTTTTGTCTAAATTTACGGGCTTTTTTTCATCGTTCATGTTCTGTTACCTCTTTAGCTCCATGATATGCTTTATTTATGTCATGGGATCGTATTCCTCAGGTCTTCCAAGTATTTTTACCATATCCATAAGTACTCCTATCAGAAACAGTCCGGCAGTAAATATATATAATACTCCCATACCGGCTTTTCCTTCATAGAATTTATGTGCACCAAATATACCGAGAAATAAGCAAAGCAAAAATGCTGTCCATTTATTTTTCTTGGCATTTTTAACGGACCTTTGATTTTGTTCCGCTTCCAAAGACTCAAATTCAGGCAGATAGAAATCCGAATAGATTTTGAGAATCTCTTCCCGGCTCTTCATCATAAAATATGACGCGGCATTTACTATTTCGGGGTTGTCAAAACCGAAGATTCGGATCATATCATAGAAGTATTCACCAAAATTACAATATGGATATGTTTTTATGATTTTAATAAAACCTTTTTTTATCTCCTCTTTGTCAAGCTTCGGATCGAAGGCTATACTCTCGTAGATCTTTTGTGCTTCAATTGCCAATGTACGGTCTGTAAACTTATTAGATTTCTTTCTGTAAACAGTAATACTATTCGATTGTTTTTCCGTCAGAAGATATACACAAGTATCTGTCAGATATTCCGCATCTTTATTGAGAGCGATCAATAATTCACGGCCGAACTCTTCGGATGAATCAATTTCATTTATGACTTTGCCGACTTCATTCAAAAAAATCTCAATCTGTAACGCATTAAATATCTGTGTGTTTACAACCTCTTCAAAGAATTGCCGGTCTGTACACTCATAGCCGTATTTTTCTTTAAGGAATACGCAGATATTGTTCATCCAATCCGCGTATAAGACCGGAGATTCATTTTCAATAATCGACAGTATCTCACTATTCGTTTCAGCATAGCTACATGAGTTTTTTAAATACTCAAAAATCTTATGCCGATTCTTATCAACGAACTCTCGAATCTCATGATAACGCTCCCCGGGTTCATCTATCACAATTTGCTCGCCAAGAATATTAAAAGTTCTCATAGTTAACGATCCCCTCATATGGATAAATAATAATACTTTACATATTATAAGTCATATCACACTTAAAGTCAACCCCCGATTGTCGAAAAATGGTATATTTATTTATATATAACAAAATTTCGAGGTGAAATTTGTGGATAATTATCAAACGCGACTAAGGGATCTGAGAGAGGATCACGACCTCACGCAGGCACAGGCGGCGAAGATAATAGGCACCTCGCAGCAGCACTACGGAAAATACGAAAGCGGCAGGATCGTGATCCCGTTTGACCGTGTGATCACTCTCGCGGATTACTATGGAGTAAGCCTCGATTATATCGCCGGAAGAACAAACGACCCCGCCGCTGCGTACCAAAGACCCGTTGATCCGTCAGCTTGACATAGCCATGTAATAGGTGTATATCGCATTGATGATATATCCTGCCTCCGTTGAGGATACGTTTCTGCCGTTGACCTTGATCAAGTCCGTAAAGTAATAAACGTTTCCGTCTTCCTTGACAAGCGGGATCTGCACTTTGTCTCCGAACAGATCACCTTCGCAGTATACCAGCGTGTTTCCATCCTCCGACTTGCTGTACCACTTTTCGTTGTCAAACGCCGCGTCAAACATTTCGCCGACTGTCGCTTTATTCATTCCCACAAAGTGTCCGTTTTTCACATCCTTTACCGGATCGTACAATATGCCGCAGGTGATGCCTATGGCAAGACCTATCACCATCAATACCAGGATGATCTTAACAGCTTTCGGCATTCCTTTTTTGGGCTTTTGTACCGGGGGCAGAGCGACCCCGCAGTTTGGACAGATCGACATCTCAGCGGTTATTTCCTTACCGCAGTTATTGCATACCATAAATATAGCAGCTCCTTTCATAATTTTCAAAGTGTTCTTACCGGTAAAATTCGGCGAATATCCGATATTTCCGAACGGCAAGGACACTTTAATGATTATATTATACAATATTCCTGCGCGTTTTTGGTCTACTGCCGGTAGACAATTTTAAGCGTTGCGCCTTTGTTAACATTATAAAATCGGCAGCGATCAATATTTTATTAGGTTTTACGCAAACAGAAGCGGCGTATCCGATCGCACAAACGCGATCGGATACGCCGCTTAAGTCAGTTCAATACTCAATGCAATGACCGGTTGTTCAGACGCAAAACCTCGGCACTGTTCAGAAAATCTCATGAGATCTTATATTATGCGTCCTCCGCCTACAACAGTATCACCGTCATACAACACCACAGCTTGTCCCGGCGCTATCGCCCGCTGCGGCTGCTCAAAGCGCACCGTCACCATTCCGTCCGAGTTGGCAAACACCAACGCCCTTGCCTCTTTGGCGTGATACCTTGTGCGCACCCCTACCTCTATAGGTTCTTCGGGCGGCTTTTCAAGCGATATCCAGTTGAAATCACACGCGATAAGCTCGCTTGTATACAGCTCGCGCTCCGTACCGAGGATCACGGCATTATCCGAAACGGACTTTCCGCACACATACAGCGGCTCCGAATACGAGATCCCAAGCCCTTTCCGCTGTCCTATGGTATAATGAATGATACCCCTGTGCCGTCCGAGAATATTTCCGCTGCCGTCAAGGAAATCTCCCTCGGGATAATCTCTGCCGCTGTACGTCCGGATAAACTCCGCGTAATCTCCGTCCGGAACAAAGCAGATATCCTGGCTCTCGCCCTTTTTCGCGTTGATAAAGCCATTCTTCTCAGCAAGCTCCCGAACAGCAGCTTTGTCAACAAATTCCCCGAGCGGAAATTTTGTGTGCGCCAACTGCTCCTGCGTCAGAAAATACAGCACATAGCTCTGATCCTTGGCTTCGTTAAGCGATTTTTTTAACAGCCGGCGTCCCGTGCGCTCATCATACTCCACCCGCGCGTAATGCCCCGTGACCACATATTCGCAGCCCAACTCGGCAGCCTTCTGATACAGCCTGCCGAATTTCAGATAACGGTTGCAGTCAATGCACGGATTCGGCGTTTCCCCTGTCTCATAGGAACGCACGAACCGATCAATGACGTTCTCCCTGAACTCGTCAGCGTAATTGAACACATAAAACGGGAACCCCAGCCTATAGCACACGCTCCGCGCGTCCTCCGCGTCAAAAACCGTGCAGCACGTCTTGTCGGAGCAGTCCTTTGCGTTAAGTTCTTCGACGTGCAGCTTCATTGTAACGCCCATACACTCAAAGCCAGCCTGCTTCATCAGCAGTGCCGCCACGGAGCTGTCCACTCCGCCGCTCATCGCGATAAGCGCCTTCTTATCCATTGCCCAGCTCCAGCATCCTGTCAATGCTCTTCTTTGCCGCAAGGCGCGTGTTCTCGTCCATATCGATCTCTTCCCCGCCAACGTCGTTCAGACAGTGAAGAACGCTTGAGAGCTTAGTCAGCTGCATATTATTGCAGATGAAGTCCTTCGAGAGCGGGAAAAACTGTTTTTCGGGACAGTCTATGCCCAAGTGCTGAACAATACTGTTTTCCGTGCCGATAATGAACCTCTCCGCATCGGAATTCTTCGCAAAGTCCATGATCTCGGTAGTCGAACCGACAAAATCCGCGAGAGCCACGACCTGCGCGTCACACTCGGGGTGAACCAGCAGCAGCGCTCCGGGGTGTTCTTCCTTAGCCTGCTCAACGTCCTTTGCGGTAAATCTCGCGTGAGTGGGGCAGCAGCCGTGTACCGTCACGATCTCCTTTTCGGGACACTGCTTGGCTATATAGCTGCCGAGGTTGCGGTCGGGAATGAACAGTATCTTATCCTCCGGCATATTCTTGATGATCTTCGGCGCGGAGCTGGAGGTCACGCACACGTCGCAAAGCGTTTTCAGCTCGGCTGTAGTGTTTATGTAAGCAACTACCGCATAGCCGGGATAGCTCTTTTTAAGCTGCGAAAGCATCTGAACGTCCAACTGCTCCGCCATCGGACAGCCCGCGCCGGGTTCGGGCAGCAGCACACGCTTTTCGGGACAGAGGATCTTCACGGTCTCCGCCATAAAGCGCACGCCGCACATCATCACGGTCTTATTGCCTACCTTCTGCGCTTTCTGAGCAAGCCCGAAGCTGTCGCCGACGAAATCCGCGACCTCAAGAATGTCGTGCGTCTGATAACAGTGTGCCAGAATACAAACATCCTTCTCCTTCTTCAGCGAAAGTATACGCTCCTGAATATCCTTGATCATAATTATTTATCTCCTTCCTCTATCTTACACAGCTTTGTCATTTCATTCGCGACATCCAGAAGCGTGATACCGTCAAGATACTCACTGACGACCTTGTACAATCCCTCCCAGATGTGCAGCGTCGCGCACTCTGATCTGCGCTCGCACACGCTGCCTTCCTGCAGACAGGTAACAGGCGCGAGATCGCCCTCCGTCACGCGGAGTATTTCGCCGACGGTATATTCGGACGGATCCTTTGAAAGCGTGTAACCGCCCTTGTAGCCGCGGTTCGTGCGGAGAAGCTGCGCCCTGTTCAGCAGCGGAACGATCTGCTCGAGATATTTCTTTGAAATGCTCTGGCGTTCGGCAATATCCTTAAGAGCCACAACACCCTCGCTGCTGTGAGCCGCCAGATCCGCCATCATACGCAGGGCGTATCTGCCTTTGGTTGAAATTTTCATATTAACCTCTCTTGATAGAAAAATGTCCGCGGATACCGCGCGGTTATTGTATTCTTAAATCATATTATATCACCAAATCTCTATAAATTCAATAGGTTTTTAGTTGTTTTTTAATTTTTGTACAAATTTTTTCAACTTGCCGAAAAAAGCACTTGCAATTTGTTTTGAAATAAGATATAATATATTTTAGATAAACGCCGCAAACTCATTACAAACGAAATGACCCGGGAGGTTTCTTTATGACATTTGAAGAATTCATTATGCAGGCGCGCGATATTGGTGCCTCGGATATCCACCTTACTGTCGGAGCGCCCACAGTGATACGTGTACACGGCGAGCTTCAGAAATATCAGGAGCTTTCCGATCAGGTCGTACACCGTACGATAATGTCCATACTTTCCGCGGAGCAAGAGAAACTGCTCACGGAGGGCAACGACATTGACTTTTCCTTTGAACTTAAAAACGGTGCCAGACAGCGTGTGAACGTGTTCCACCACGGCGGAAGGCTCGCCTGCTCGATCAGACTGCTCAACGCGAAGATACCCGCGATCTCCGACCTTGGGCTTCCCGATGTTATGCTGGATCTCGCAAAGAAGCGCCGCGGACTGATCCTTGTTACAGGCCCAACGGGCGCGGGAAAATCCACCTCCCTTGCCGCAATGATCCAGTACATCAACGAAACACGTCCGTGTCATATAATTACCATCGAGGATCCTATTGAATATAAGTACGAGCAGGCAAGGGCGACCATTCACCAGCGCGAGGTAGGCCGCGATATTCCTTCATTTGATTACGCTCTCCGCAGTGCGCTCCGTGAAGACCCGGACGTTATCCTCATCGGTGAGATGCGCGACTACGAAACCATTTCGCTTGCCATGACAGCCGCCGAAACGGGACACCTTGTATTCGGCACGCTCCACACCAGCTCTGCCGCTCAGACTATAGACCGTATTATCGACGTCTGCCCTGTTGACGCAAAGGAACAGGTGCGTATGCAGCTTGCAAATATGATCCAGGGAATATTGGCACAGCTGCTGATACCCACTGCCGACGGCAAAGGCAGATGCGCCGCGGTAGAAGTCATGATCGGCACCGACGCTATCAAGAACCTTATTCGTTCCAATAAGATCGCGCAGATGGATTCCACTATGCAGGGCGGATCATCAGTGGGAATGCAGACGCTTAACGATGGTCTCGCAAAACTGTATAAGGCAGGAAGGATAAGCTACCAGACTGCGCTTGAATATTCATCCAATCCAGACGAAATGGAAAAGAAGCTGCTTGGCGGCTGATAGATCAACACCCCCGGATCGCTCCGAGGGTGTTTTTTCATTTATTTATACAAAACCTTTGCGAAGCTGCTGCGGTTACATATCCTCCGCGACGACGTTTCTGCGAAAAAGCATGGAAACAGACCAGCACGCCGCAAGCGCGATAACGATATATATCAGTCGGCTGAGCACCGATTCCGAGCCGCCGAAAAACCATGCCACAGCGTCAAAGTTGAACAGTCCCATCAGTCCCCAGTTCAATCCGCCGATGATGATCAAAGTCAATGCGGTTTTATCCAAGTTCGATTCCTCCCCTCATTGAATTTCAACATTATTATACTCTGCATTTGAAAATATATTTAAGGAAAGTTCCGCTAATATTTTTTTATCATTTAATTTAAAAACAATCTTCAAATTTGTGCAAAATGTCAATCGCCGCCCTGCAAGTCCGTTTAAAATAAAAGCCATTTCGTCAAAATAACAAAAATAAATTTTTTCTTCAAAACCACTTGACAAACCCCGACAAATGTTGTACAATAATAAAGTCGTTAAGAATTAAACGATGTAAAAAAACGGAAGTTTAGCTCAGCTGGGAGAGCATCTGCCTTACAAGCAGAGGGTCATAGGTTCGAGCCCTATAACTTCCACCA
>JAIEDJ010000082.1 GCA_029068025.1 Oscillospiraceae bacterium
CGTTTTATACCGATTTCGGAAAGAACATTACCATCGGGAAGAACGTTTTTATCAATTCGGGCTGTCACTTTCAGGATCAGGGAGGTATAGAAATAGGCGACGGCTGTCTGATCGGTCACAATGTCGTGTTGGCAACGATCAATCACGATCTTTATCCCGAAAATAACCGCGTAAATCATTACGCGCCTATAAAGCTCGGGAAAAGTGTGTGGGTAGGCTCAAATTCGACAATACTTCCCGGAGTTACCGTTGGTGATTGGGCAGTAGTCGCGGCGGGAGCCGTGGTTACGCACGATGTTCCGCCGCTGACGATAGTGGGCGGTGTTCCCGCAAAAGTGATAAGGGTTATCGATCCAAAGGAGGAAAGACATGAAGGTACTATATAAATTTATTCCGATAGTTGCGTTGACAATTGCGCTTACCGCTTGCACAAGTGTTCCCGAACCGCCGATCTTATCAAATTCGGGCGAAAGCTCCGTAAACTCGGCGGCAGCGGACGGTTCAAGTGAAAATACAGCAAGCGGCATTTCCTCCATTTCAACGGAAAACGGTGAGAGTTCATTGGATAATAAAGCGGAAAGCACGGCAAGTAATTCCGAGAACACAAGTACCTCGCCCTCAAGCAGTTCGAGCACAACGGAAAAGCCGCCGCAAATTGATCCGATAATAAAGGAGAATCCCGGAATGTTTGATCTTGCTTCAAAAACCGTCACCTTAAACAGCGGTTATGTAATGCCGATAAACGGACTCGGAACATACAGTCTGACCGGCGATACCTGCTTTGAATCGGTAACATCGGCGCTGCAAAGCGGAGTGCGGCTTATCGACACGGCATATATGTACAGCAACGAGGAAGAGGTAGGCAAAGCAATACGCGAATCCGGTATTCCGCGTGAAGATATATTTGTCATAACAAAATTGTATCCGAATCAGTTCTCAGACCCCGAATCGGCTATCGAGCAAGCGCTGAATAAGCTCGATATTGGCTACATTGATATGATGCTGCTTCATCACCCCGGTACGAACGACGTAAAAGCGTACAAGGCAATGGAAAAGTATGTGCAAAGCGGAAAGATACGTTCGCTTGGTTTGTCTAATTGGTACGTCAAGGAGCTTGGGGAATTCCTTCCGCAGATAACAATAAAGCCCGCTCTTGTACAGAATGAGATACACCCTTATTATCAGGAAAACGATGTTATTCCGTATATTCAAAGCTTGGGGATCACAGTTCAGGGCTGGTATCCCCTAGGCGGCAGAGGTCACACTAAGGAACTGCTCGGTGATGAAACCATTTCGGAGATTGCTGCCGCGCACGGTAAATCCTCCGCGCAAGTCATTCTTCGTTGGAACTTGCAAAAGGGCGTTGTGGTTATTCCCGGTTCAAGCGCCCCCGACCACATCAAGGAGAACACGGAACTTTACGATTTTGAACTTTCCAAGGACGAAATGGAACGTATTAACGCTCTTGACCGTAACGAAAAGCATGACTGGTATTGATAAAAACGGATGATCATATGCGCATTTATTAATGGCGCTTAACGAAAGTAATGGTTGACTTTTTATGCCTCGGCTCTTATCTAATGAAGGCGTGGACGCAGCCGCAGTTTCGGGAGCTTTAGGTCACTCGGTGATCGGCACAACAACTTCCATTCATTGCCGTGTGTTCCAAGAAGCACAAGCCAGAGCGGGTGACACTATTGCCTCGGTTCTCGACTTTTCTGGCAAGAAAAAGGCAAGCGCCTAGACTGTAATGGACAAAATTTCCCGAATAATGGACAGACAATGGACAGGCGGCATTTTCGGAGAAAAAGAAAATCTCGGAATCGGCTCTATAAAGCCAATTCCGAGAAAAAATCTGTGGTGCGAGTGACGGGACTTGAAAATCTCGGAGCGATTTTTCTAACTTTGAGTAACCTCGAAAAATCCGCATACCTAAGCCAAATTCCGCACTCGATCAACAACGGTATTTTCGTAACTTTCGGTAGTTTTTCGTACTAATAGCGGACAAATAGCGGACAAAAATTTGATATGCCCCTGTACAAATTTTAAATTTTGGAGGACATATCAATGAGCATTTTGGAAGGCTTATTTTTCGGAACGCAAGTACCATTTGACG
>JAIEDJ010000083.1 GCA_029068025.1 Oscillospiraceae bacterium
GTTGGGCTCATTTGCTTTTTAACTCGCGCATGGATCCGGTTTTTGCAACGCCCAGATGTTAAGATCATACTACCAAAAGCACGACCAACGTGGCTTTGCTTTGTTTGTAAAATGTCAATCTCATTTTTTATTGTGACTTTTTCTACAGACCAAAAGCCCCTTCACGGGGCTTTTAATTTGATGTAAAATTATAACATATCAAGAAGATCGAAAAAATTATTTTATTTAAGATCGATGTGCCGCGCGGCGAGCCTTCCTACCTTTCCGATCAGCTCCGGAATGTGCAGCCGCATTGGACAATCCTTTTCGCAAACCCGCGTTTCGCAGCGCAGGCAGCATTCGCAGGCTTGTTTGATATTTAAACCGAGCTTTTTCAGCGCCCAGAAATTCTTTCCGAGAAAATAATAATTATACTGCCTGAAGATCGTGTGTATCTCCGTGCCGTGCGGACATTTACAGCGCTGACAGCGAGTACACGGTATAGGCTCGAACTTTTCACTCACCCGCTTGATCACTTGATCAAACGAATATTCGCGCGGCTCGATCCCGTGCTTCATAGCCGCGTTGACCTGCCCGAACGTTCCCATTCCGATAAGCGCCGACGAAAACGGATAATTCAAGATCCCGCTGATCAGCTCTTCGACATCAAAAACGCCGATCAATACACCCGCCGCATAGACCTTATTGAGAATAAAAACTTTTTCGGAAAAACATTCTTCATTCCCGATCCTGTCCAACATTCCGCGTTCAAAAATATTTCCGCTGCCCTGCAGAACGTCAACGCGCGTATCCTTTGCTGCGCGCAGCAGAATATCATAATAATGCGAGGCGATACCCGTAAAGCCGATCTTTCCCTCCGCCTTCAGATCGCACAAAGCGTCCAGCGCGCCGTATTTTTCGAACACACGATCAGCGTTATCCGTATCGACTTGATGAACAAAATAAATATCCGGAGTTGTGCCGAGATTTTCCCGGCTTCTGATCACCGCGTTGTATATATCGCTGCCATCATAAAAACGAGCTTTATCGGAAATGATTATTTTTTCGCGCCCGTATTTTTCGGAAATGCCGCGCGCAAATATCCCGAGCTTATATTCCGCGTCGCCGTATTCCTCCGGTACCGCTGTATCATAGAAATTGCACCCCAGTTCAAACGCGTATCTCATTATATCGACGGCGGTCGATGTGTCGAGACTGAAATATTCCGGCAATACCGGAACGCTGCCGCTCAGTATCGGGATAGTTCCGAAGCCAAGCTCGGAAACGCGGAGCCCCGTCCTTCCCAACGCTCTGTACCGCATTACATTACACCGCCCTCAAAAGCATTGTCCGCGATCTTCACGCTTTGCGGAACTCCGTGCCGCGTTAATTTCAGACAGTGCGCAAACGCGCGTTCATCCACATTTATTGATCCACGCGGAAAAATTACCTCCTCCAGTTCATTGCAGAAAGCAAACGCTTCCCTTTCGATGATCTCCAGAGTCGAAGGCAAAACGATCCGTTTAAGGCTTTTACAGCGGAAAAACGTTCTCTCGTGTATCACGCGAACGCCTTCCGGAATTGTTATTTCACGCAGACGGCAGCAGTGCTCGAACGCGCGTTTTCCGATAAATTCCAGCTTATCGGAAAGCTCGATCTCCTCAAGGCTTTGACAGCCGCAAAACGCGAGGGCTTCTATCCGTCTTACTCCAACCGCGTTTTTGACGGTTTGCAGCCATTTGCCGTTTTCAAAAGCGCCTGCGCCTATCGTTTCCGTTTCCGAGCACAGCGTGATGCGGCAAAGCAGGTTGCAGTCCTTGTAAACACGCTCGCCTATCGCTTTTATTCCACTAACAAACGCAAGATCCTTTATGTTTCCCGTGCTCTCGAAAAGCGTTCCGTTTTTGTCGACCTTAAAACAGTTGACACATTCCGCGAAAATTCTGCGGACAAACTCGGGCAGCCCGGGATCGTCCTTTGATGATATTCCCGCAAGCTGATAAACCGCTCCGTTTTCATCGATTATCCGCTTAAGCCCGACGCAGTTTCTGAACGCGTACTCATCGATAATTGTCCGACTGCCGAGAAATCTTACCTCGCGCAGCTCGGTATTTCCCGCGAACGACCAGCTGCAAACGCGCTTGATATCGGCTGGTATCTCCGCCGATTCTCCGCAGTTGAACGCGTCGATCATCATATTATTAACGACTGTGATCTTTTGTTTCGATCTCATTTTATCGAGCCAGCCCGAACCCGCGAACGTCAGCTTTCCGATATTGCTTACGCTTTCGGGGATATCGATATCCACCGTCCGAATTCGGTTTCTGAACGCCTCGTCACCCAATGCGGTAACATCTCGCGGCAGCTTCACGCGCACCGCGTTGCCCGTATATTTATTCAAAACAAGCGATTCATCGATATCAAAGCAGGAATACGCACTTGAAATTATTTCCTGGACGCGTTCCGGCAGCGCATTTTTACAGCCGCGCACGCCCTGCGAATACTTATCGAAAAAATACGGAACGCCGTCTAACGATATCTCTCTTAAATCCGTGCAGCCGAAAAACACATTGCTTTTAAGCTCGGCAGCGGATGAAAGCGAGATCTTCTTTATAAAGCAGCAATCCTCGAACGCATGACGGCGCACGCAGATATCGCCGGGCAATTCGACCTCTTCAAGTCCCTCGCAGCGCGAAAACGCACGTTCGCCAACAACTTTTATACCGTCAAATTCAAAAGATTTAATTGAAACGCACTCTTCAAAGCAGCGCTCTCCAAGCTTTGTCACGCTTTCCGAAAATTTGATCCCGCTTAAGCTTCCGCAGCCTAGAAAGGCTTGACTGCCAATAATTTCCGCGCCGCTTATTTCGATATTTTCAAGCGAACGACAAAATGAAAACGCGTTTTTTTCAACGCCTTTAACATTCAGCTTCACGCTTTTCAAGCTCGCGCATTTTTCAAAAGCGTGCTCGCCGATCACACAATCGGGATCGTCAATAACAAGCTCCGATAAATTCGGGCAGCCCGAAAAAGCGTATTTCCCGATATAATTCGGCCCGGTGATATTAAGCGAAACGATCTCGGCGTTTTTACAAAATTCATATGGAGAGATACCGTCTTCCGAACGTTCGTGATCCGTTATTTCGGAGAGCTCGGGCACGCCGCCTATTCCGCTGTTAAAGAAAATCAGCCTGCCTTTAAGAACTGTGCTTTTCGGCAGCTCTATGCTTTCGAGAGAAGTGCAGCCGTAAAAAGCCATATCGCCAATTTCCTCAAGAGCATCGTTGGGCACAAAGGAATTGAGCTTAAAGCAGCGCTTGAACGCCGACTCGCCAAGCCGTCTGACGTTTTGCGGCAGGGTAATTCTTATCAGCTTTCTGCAGTTTTCAAAGGCGCTTCTTCCGATGACCTCAAGCTCCTCGGACAGTTCTAACGTCTGCATGGAAACACAACCCTTGAACGCGTTTTCGCGTATTTCGCGCACACGGTTCGGCAGCACTACGCGGCCTATAGCATTATTGTTTTCAAAGCAGCCCTCGCCGATCACCGTCACCGCGTCGGGAACGCATACGCGCTCCTCGCTGCCGCGGTACTTCATCAAAATACCTCCGCTGATATAAAAATCGCTCAAAACCTGTTCGCCGACCTTACGTACAAGCTCGGGAAGTTCACTGTCGGACAAGCATTTTTTAGGATAATAAACCTCATCGCCAAGAATAATTCGCTCCAGATTATTGCAGCCCTTAAAGGCTTTGCCGTCAATTTCAACACAGTCGTTCCGAAAAACGATCTCCTCAAGACTTATGCAGTTTCCGAAAGCGTTGGCTTTGATCTCCCGAAGACTTTTAGGCAGCACGATCCGCGCGATCCCTTTTTTGTTATAGAAGCAGCTTTTTTCAATGCAGGTTATTCCCTCAGGGATCTCAAAGCATTTCAGATTGACCGCCAGCTTGTACAAAACTCCGTTTTCCAGCTTCATTGTCTGATAAACGCTTTTTGCAACCGCCTGCGCTATAGGGTTTGCGTCCGTTCCGATAATGGCGGCAAGGCTTTCAAATTTAAAGCATTCTCCGTTCGTAAGGCTGATCTTTTTTATGTTGACACAGCCCGTGAAAATATCATCGCCGAGATTTTCGATCTCAAGAGAGCTGTTGAGCCGTATCTCACGCAGGCTCGTGCAGTTGGTGAACGTCTGCCGCCCGATCCGCTTTACTCCGCCGACAGAAACCGTTTCCATTCCGTCGCAGTATAAGAAAGCGCATTTTCCAAGCTCACGAACGCTGTCCGGAAGGATAGCAGCCTTAAGCGAATGGCAGCGGTGAAAGGCGTAATCGCCGATCCTTGTGAGCGAATTTGGAAAAGCTATCTCGGTCAGAGACATACAGCCCTTAAACGCGTCCGCTCCTATCTCCTCAAGCGACGGCGGCAGATTGATGCCGACAAGCGCCGTACACCCCTTGAACGCTTCGGCGGCGATGATCTTCAACGAATCCGGCAGTATGACCTTTTCGAGCTTTCTGTTTCCTTTAAAAACGTGCTCGCCAATAATAGTTACATTTTCCGGGATAGTTATTTCGGTCTCATCGGTCAGGCAGGACAGCAGCTGTCCGTTTTCGATCTCAAAAACAGCGTTCATTGGTCTACCTCCCGTTCCTGACAGAATATTTTTTCGATAATACGCTTTAATTCCCCGGCGCTCCCGCAGCGGTAAAGCGCCTGTTGGTATCGCTTCGCACCGGGCCTTTTCTTCATAAAGTAAGACGTTAATTTTTTTATGTAAGTCAGCAAAAACAATTCGTCAAAATATCGCTGTGTTATCTCGATCTGTTCGATCAGCAGCTCATATTTCGACTGCCGCGGAATTATCCCCGAAAGTTCGGAAAAGATCAGCGGATTTTCAAAGCCATACCGCGCGAGCATAATTCCGTCCGCGCCCGTTCTGCGCATCATTTCAGCCGCGTTTTCCTCGGATGAGATCCCGCCGTTTGCTATCACCGGGATACTTACAGCGGACTTCGCCTCGGCAATATGTTCGTACAGCGGTTCGCCGTCGT
Source organism: Oscillospiraceae bacterium (assembly GCA_029068025.1). Taxonomy (GTDB): domain Bacteria; phylum Bacillota; class Clostridia; order Oscillospirales; family Ruminococcaceae; genus CAG-115. The sequence goes on from JAIEDJ010000083.1 coordinate 5,034, forward strand.
ACATCATATTTCTTGTTCTTCCGTGGATAGTGATCATATCAGCGCCCGCGTTTTCACAGATCTTAGCAAACTCCGTAGCAGCGATATTGTTTTCTGACATTCCCAGACGGCATTTTACCGTGACTGTCTTTCCGCTTCTCTTGCACGCTTCAATGATCCTTGCCGCTCTGTTGGGATCGGTCATAAGCGCGCAGCCCTCGCCGCTCTTGATAACGTTCGGGACGGGACAGCCCATATTGATATCCACTATGTCGAACGGCTCGACAAATCCGCTTCTGCACGCGTGCTCAAACACGTTCGGCTCCGAACCCAGCAGCTGTACCGCCTTTGGAGATTCAAGCTCATTTGTAAACAGCAGCTTGCGCGTGGCCTTATCGTGATATTTTAATCCGTCGGCGCTTGTCATCTCGGTAAACGCGAGCGACGCGCCAAGCCGACGCGCCATCAAACGAAACGGAAAGCAGGTGTAGCCTGCCAACGGAGCCATAAGCACGTTTCCCGAAAGCGCGATATTGCCGATCTTCAGCGGCTTGAAATATCTATTAAAAAACTCTCCCATACGCCGCCTCCTACTTCTATCACGCAAAGCCTTTCCTTCCGCCTGCCCTTATTATATCAAACAGTACTCGAAAAGTCAAGCGCAAGTCCGTAGGGCATTGTGCGGCGCTGCCTTAAATTTTTCGTAATGATGTCATAGGTTCTCGCCGGAAATGCTGTCATCGGCTCCGTTCCACCTGTAAAGCCTTGACGGCCGGTGCCCCGCATTATGAGTGAATTCCTCCGTTTGCGTTATCTTGTGGGCTATCGTGCGGCGAAATGCCGCGGGCAAAAGCTCTTTTTCAAGGATCGTCTGATAGATCTCCTGTAATTGACTTATCGTAAACGTTTCGGGCATCATATGAAATACTATGTCCGTGTAATTGATTTTTCCGCGAAGGCGATTTAAGGCTTCCGTAATAATGGCAGCGTGATCAAATGCCAGATCTTCGTTTTTTATCATGTCCATGCGCACCCACTCCGCGTCATTTATCCGCGTTTTTTCGGCGTCAACAAGCGCAATATACGCGCAGCTTATAACCCGCATACGCGGATCCCGGTTTATATCGCCAAAGGTATACAGCTGCTCACAATATATTTTATCCAAGCCCGTCTTTTCTTTCAGAACACGCTTTACGGTTTCGTCGATCGTTTCGTTGGAGAGTACAAAGCCTCCGGGCAGGGAGAGCTTATTCTTAAACGGATACTCGCTTCTTCTGATCAAAAGGATATTCAGGCTTTGCTTACCCAGCCTGCGGTAATTGTCCGGCGCACTTCTTGATATGCCAAAGACCACCGCGTCAGCTGCCACCGCAATGGGCGGAAAAGCCGAGGGATCATATTTATCCAAAAATTTCTGTTCTTCAATATCTCGCTTCATCAGTTCACACCTCTTTTGTAATAATCGGGAAACGCTGCTGCATAACGTATATTTCCCACGCCCGACAGAGCCATGATCATGCGTTCAAGACCGACCGCAAATCCTCCTCTATGGCTGTGATCGTCTTTTTCCAGCGTTTGGAGATAACCTGTATACAGCTCCTCGTTGACGTTAAAAAGCCGCATTACCTTCGTTTGAAGCTTGCGTTCGTTAATGCGCATATCGCCGCCTCCAACTTCAATCCCGTTTATAATTATGTCAAAGGATTCGGTCGTAAGCTCGGTCAGCTTATCCGCGGTCCCGATCAGATCGGGAGCAGTCGGCATGGCAAATATATGATGGCATGGGGATTTTCCGTCATTGGTCAAGGGCATATTTTTTACAATGACCAAGGATATTTCGTCCCCGCTCCCGCGCAGATCGGGGCTCATTTCCGCACCGTACAGCGAACGGCACTCAAGCCCCTGCATATGCCTTATCTTCACGGTTTTATGCAGCTCTTTGCATATATCCGAAACAAGCGTCTCCGCTAATCGTATCAAATCACGCAGATCCGTATCCCGCAGCTCAAGATCCAGCTGACTGAACTCGCTGAGCCTTGTGTGCGGGTTATTCTCATGGGTTATTGCCCGGAAGCAGTGCGCAAACCGGAAATTTTTCTCATATCCCGCTTTGCTCAGCAGCATTTTATATATCTGCGGCGAATCCGCCAGCATTGCCATGTTATCCTCCAACATTATATCAAAGGTCTGATTATAGTTCTCTCCCGTTCGGGGCATAAGGATCGGCGTATCGATCTCCTCAAACCCCTCGCCGAAAAGAAGATCTCTCGCCGTCCGCCTGATCGCCGCCATCATTGACAGATTTCGTTTTACTCTGTCATCGGTAAGGTGCTCCATTACGTCGTTCATATGTACCTCTCAATTCGGAAGACCGTTTTTATTCATAAAAATTTGACCCGTATTATCTATTCTGCCGATCTCATTCAAAGTATTTATATAAGGGTCAATAATATCATGCGCTTCGACATCGCTTAAACCCGCTCCAAGCAGCGAACCGAGCGCGGGATCGTTTGACGGACATACGCTTATCCAGCCGCTTGCGGAATGTTTAAGGCTGTATATCCCCTCCTGGCAATATTCCGGGCATTTGTCACAAATCGAAGCTCTGTGGGTACAGGAAAAGCTGTCCTTCATATTTACAAGCACATCGTTCCACACATAATTGTAAGAATCACAGCCGATCCTCAGCCTTCTTTTAAGCGTTTTTCCCTCTGCCTCAAGCTCTGCCCGCAGCTCGGAAAGATCCACAAACTGATCCTTCCAAAACTCTTTGTTTCCCGCAGAATAATACAGATCCAATATACTTATGTAAATATTTGTGCGGTATTTTTCCTTTAAAGCACTCGCAAAATTGATAAGTTTCGGAAGCTCTGCAGCATTCTGTTTCATATATACAAAATTTAATCCAATGGTTTTTATTCCCGCTGCGCAACATTCCTCGACCGTATTCACGGTATTTGCTGCAAGCCTATTCCCAGCTATTTTGACCGCAAGTTCCTTGTCAAACGCGTCTGCCGATATCTTCACCACATCAACAT
>JAIEDJ010000084.1 GCA_029068025.1 Oscillospiraceae bacterium
CCAGAAACGCCACCAAAAGCCTGCACGAAAAGCTCAACCGTGAGCTTAACAAAAGGCTTTCTGAGGAAACGGATCCCGAGCTGTGCGAACACCTAAAGGAGCAGATCTTCGGGCTGCGTCAGGCGTATATCTCCACCATCGACGCGTTCTGCCTCAAGATCATCAAGGAGAACCCCGAGGCGTTCGATCTTCCCATGAATTTCACTCTTGCCGACGCTCCCAAGCAAACTTCAATGCAGCTCCGTGCCATAGATCTCGCTATGCAGGATTTCTATAATGAAAACCTGCCCGACGACAATTGTTCTTTTACAAAAAAAGAACGCGAAACGTTATTCTTTACTTTTGATTTTGAAAGAGACACCGGTCTGCGCGACGCAGTGATGTCAGCGGCGGACAATCTCTCAAGCTGTGCGGATGCAGAAAAATGGCTTTCCGACGCGGAGAACGCCTATAAGGATATCACAGCTCTCGAAAAGCGTTATCTCAGCGCGTTCGCTCCGCAAATAAAGACAGACTTCTCTCGCGCGGCTCAAGTAACCGAGCAATACAAAGGACTAGCCGCGTTTTTGATACACGAGGCGGACGAGATCGAAAGCCGCGGCGATAAGACCGCGAAGTCTGCCGCGTTTAAGACCTATTGCGAAAAGATAATTCCGCAAATCGAGAACTACATTGATTTCGATTTGCGGCGCTGCAAGGAATTCTGCGAAAACTACAGGAGCTATGAGGCCGCCCCGTCCATGGAAACGCTCTGCAAAATGATTTCCGACTTCAGAGCGCACGGCGAGCCGCCGAAGGTGGACGGCAAAAGCGGCACCAAAACAGAGACCCGCTCTGTCTTCAACAGCGTAAAAAAGCTCTCGGAAAAGATAAGCATTCTCGAAAATGATTTTGACTATGAAAGCACGCTCGCTTCCCTGCCCGATCAGCAGACGGCGATCCGCGCGTTTATCAAGCTCGTGAACCTCTATCGCGGATATTATAACTTCATCAAGCGCACATCGGGCTGCCTTGACTTTTCGGACTGCGAGCTTCTGCTGCTGAAAAAGCTGGAAAACGAGGAATTCCGCGCACAGATCTCAAGCCGCTTTTCCTGTATCATAGTGGACGAGTTTCAGGATTCCAACGATATCCAGGCGGAGATATTCAAACGTCTTGGCAACGATCACCTTTTTTATGTCGGCGATGTCAAGCAGTCGATTTACGCGTTCCGCGGGGGTAATCCCGAGATCATGGCAGGACTGTGCGACGGAAAAGACGGCTTTACCGCGCTTCCGCTCAATCGGAATTACCGCTCGCGCAAGCCGGTCATCGACGTGACGAACGCGGCGTTCTCGGGACTTATGACCCGCGAATACGGCGGGGTCGATTATGAGGACACAAATAACCGACTTGTTTTCGGCGCGGATTTTCTCCCGGAGATCCCCGAGGAATTCCGCGAAAAATACAGCAGCGAGATCTGCTTTATCGGCGGCGCGGAATCAGATGACAAGGATATGACCGCCCCGCGGATCGCTGCCGAAAGGATCCGCGCCCTGCACGACGACCCGAATTTCAAGATAACCAAAAACGGTCAGCTCGTGCGCCCCGATTATTCGGACTTTGCCATTCTTCTGCGGAAAAAGCCGCGTATCGCCAATTACCGCGCGGCGCTCGCGGAGCTTGGAATCTCCTCCGCCGCGCCAAAGGGGCAGCATTTTCTCGAATCGGAAGAGATCACGCTGATCCTCAACTACATTACTATAGTAGACAATCCTCTGCGCGATGAGGAAATGCTAAAGGTGCTGATGTCGCCGATCTACCGCTTCACCGCCGAGGAAATAAGCCTTCTGCGGCTGGGACTGCTGGGTTTGGATAAGGACGTGCTGAACACTTCTCAGAAAAGGGCGCTTGCAAGAGTGATGAAAAGCTATTCGCTGTTCAACTGCGTGAGGATCTGTTCAAAGCCGCTCGAATACGCGGACTTTCCCGACGTATTTGACGGACAGCCGGAGGGAAAAACTGTCCCTCGCACGGCAAACGCAAAGCTCGCGGCGTTTTTCCGCGATATAACCGCATTCCGCTATTATATGGGCAGCAGCTCGGTATACAGGCTGGTATTCAGGATCTGCGAGGAC
>JAIEDJ010000085.1 GCA_029068025.1 Oscillospiraceae bacterium
CACACAGCCCTCCCCCTATCTCCCGAAGGGTGTTCCCCCGTACTTCGATCGACGTTGGAAACTCGAATAAACCGAACAGGCGCGAAATTTCGTAGAAACATTTTTTCTACAGACTGCGACCGCTTGGGGTTAAACCCGAGCGGTCTTATATATGTGGGATCAAATCACAATTCATTGCGGTTCTCAAGCGCCTTTACCAGCGTCACATCGTCCGCGAATTCCAGCGCGGAGCCTGCGGGCAGACCGTAGGCAAGCCGTGTGACCTTTATCCCCATGGGCTTGATAAGACGTCCGATATACATGGCGGTCGCCTCTCCCTCAACTGTGGGATTGGTCGCCATTATGACCTCCTTCACATCGGACAGCCGCGCTATCAGCTCCTTGATCTTAAGGTTCTCGGCGGTTATGCCGTCCATGGGAGAAAGCAGACCGTGAAGCACATGATACAGCCCTTCAAATCCGCCCGCGCGTTCAAAAGCGGAAACGTCCTTTGGCGATTCCACCACGCAGATAACGCTCCTGTCGCGGTTATCGTCCGCGCAAAGCGAACAAAGCTCCCGCTCGGTGAAGTTCTGACAGCATTTGCACAGCATAACGCTGCGCCGCGCCTTGAGAATGTTTTCCGCGAACTCCTCGACCTCCTCGGCGGGAAGATTCAGCATATGATACGCCAGCCGCTGTGCGGTCTTGATACCGATACCGGGCAGCTTCGCGAATTGCTCCGCCGCAAGAGCCAGCGGCAGCGAACTGTATTCCGACATAACAAACTCTCCTTATTAATATATTATCCGACACTGTTCAGAACAGCCATAACTGTCTCGTTGGAATCCACATACCTGATCTCCACAAGCTCCGACAGCTCTTTTACGGCAAGTGCTCCCGTAAAGTCCGCGTCATGCGCAGTGAGAACGCTGATACTTTGGGCTCCGTTTTCGCGAAGACACCGCGATATCTTCTCGGCAAGACCTCCTCCGCTGCCGTCAATAACAACATCGGCTTTGCCGTCAGAGATAACGATCTCCGCGCTGCCGTGTGTATTTTTGACACACACTGTGATATTGCGCGATTTGGATATGTAAGCCGATTCCGCAAAGCAAAATGCAGTGATCATCGCCATACATACGGCTGAGGTGCGAAGCAATCTCATAGAGTGAAACGCTCCGATCGTCAGTATCACGGCAAACAGTGCCGCGATGATCCAAGCTCCGCTGAAGTTCAGCGGAAGCCACGCGTATCGGACATTTCCGACCGATGTAATAATGATATTTGCAAGTTTCATGGCGGCTGCCAGAGGAAGCGCGAAAAAGCCGGCACCTGTTACTGCTGTTAGCGTTGCGGACACCGCCCCGACCATCATCAGCGGTGTGAGCAGAATGGATATTAATGTTCCCGTCAGGGAAACTCCCTTGAAAAAAGCGGTACTCAGCGGAGCGGTGCAGACCACCGCGCTTGCCGATACCGCGAGAGCCGTGATCACGGGTGACAGCGCTTTTGCTTTTCCGGGGATCAGTCCGCACAGCTTCTCGGACAGCCTTGTTCCGACCACTGCCACACCGAAAACGCCGAACACCGACATCACAAAGCCTATGTCGAGGATTATTCCCGGAGAAAACAGTGCAAGGATCACAAACGCCGCACAGAGAGTATTCAGCGGGTCGGCGCTTCTGCGGAACAGCACGGCGGCACCGTTTATAACAAACATCACCGCAGCCCTCATCACCGTAACGCTTGGCCCGAAGAACACTATCGCCATGGGCGCGAACATCAGTGAAAACACAGCTCTTGTTCGACGCTTCTTTGGCGGTATCATTCCCAGCATGACCGCTCCGAACACCGCGAAATGCGCTCCCGAGACCGCGGTGAAGTGTGCCGCGCCGCATATTCTCAAACGTTCCCTTGCCGATTGGGAAAGCTCGCCGTCATCGCCGAACAGCATAGCCTTCGCGAGTGAGCGTTCCTCGCTGAAAAGATTTTCTTCAACCGCACCGATAAATCCGGCTCGTATGGTTCGCAGAAGACCTTCTTCGGCGACCTCTCCCGAAACGATCTCAAGCTCCTCGGCGCTGCCCGAAAGCAGGATTCCGTTAGCCATGGCGTACAGCTTGTATTCCTCGTCAAATTCTCCAAATGTGATCTTTGCTCTAACCGTCTGACCTTCCGAAAGCCTTGTTTCGCAGCTAAGAGTGATCTTCGCCGTTTTTCCGTCAAGCGTCATTTTGGCAGTGATCTCCTGATGATCGCCGCTGACGCGCTGTATCTCGGTCACAATGAATTCGCCTTGAACGCTTTTCCCGCTGTATTCCGCTATGGGAATAAAATAAAGCTGCATATAAAGGCTTACTATCAAAAGCCCGGCAGCGGCTCCTATGGCACAAAGCGTCAAAGCACGGCGTTTTATAAAAAGGTAAACAGCAAAAGCGGCGGCGAACACGATAAAAACCGCGCAAACCCCGCCGCTGCAAAAGTATGCCAATATCATTCCCGCCGCCATAAACGGAGCAAACCGAACGAACGGCAAGCGGAACAATTCTTTATTATTCTTATTCTGTAAGATCAATTACAGGAGTCCGGGAATGGTAACGCCGCCCGTAACCTTTTCCATCTCGGAGGTGCTGTAGTCCTCAATATCCTGAAGTATCTCGTTGACTCCGCTGATGATCAGATCCTGGAGCATTTCAATATCGTCCTTGTCCACGACCTCGGGCTTTAGTGTTACAGACTTGAGCTTCTTGTCGCCTGTCATAACAAGCTCCATAGCTCCGCCGCCCACCTGCTTGGTGAATTCCTTCTCCTCCAGCTCAGCCTGAACACGCTCGATCTCGTCCTGCATTTTCTGAGCCTTTTTCACCATCTGATTCATGCTGGCGTTGGAGTTCTGGTATTCTTTAGGTAATCTTGATTTCATAATAACAAATTCCTTTCGCTGATCAGTCCTTGATATTAACGCTGACCCCAAGCTCCTTTGCCTTGGTCAGCAGTTTTTCCAACGGAGTTTTATCCGGATTGTCCGTGTCCGGGGCATTGCCTGCCGGCAGTATTTTTATGTGTACCGAAAAACCCAGCGCGGCGGAAAGCTCCTTCTCATAGCGTGGGATCTCATCGCCCTTTACGTTTTCAAGCAGCATTCTGTTTGATGAACGGATAACAAGTATGCCGTTTTCGAGGCTTGCCGTTGAACCCTCAAGCAGCAGCGCGGTCATATAGCTTGTCTGCGAGACCGCGTCCTTCCACTGTTCGGGATTTATCCCGGAAACGTTCGGAGCCGTTTTTGCAGCGTCCGCGGATCTGTTCTCCGCGGGTGTGGTGCCCGGTTCGGGTTCGCTTTTCGGCGGCTCGGGCGGATCATCGTTCGATGACCTTATTGGATACTTGTCACTGTAAAAGCTGTCGTCGGGCGGCGGATATTCAACCGGCGGCGGAGCGTCCTCAAACGGAGGAGGAGCATCATCCGGAACGGTCGGATCCGGCGGGGGAGGCGGTGCCTGTTCCTTGACAGGAGCGGCAGCTCCCGCGAGCTTTGCCGTTTCCTCAAGCAGCGCGCGCGTCCGCGAGGCGTTCACCTTTTCGGCGGTGGATAACTGTTCATCGGGCTTTGGCATGAAATTCACAGGCTCGGGAGGTATCTCCCGGAACTGCACAGTGCCTGCTGTTTTTGGTTTCTTCGGAGTATCGCTGCGGATATCGGCGCCTGTGCACATTTTTACAAGGCACATTTCGGCGAGCGTTTTGCGCTGCCTTACCTTGCCGATATCGTCGGCGCACTGCTGGAGCAGCATAAGGCAGCGAAGTATATCCTCAAGAGAATACATTCCCGCAATGCGGAAAAGCTCATCCTGTTCGTCGGGAAGCGCGGAGAGCAGATCGCGGTCATTCGGCGCGGTCTTGCAGAGCATCATATCCCGATAAAAGCCCGAAAGCTCATCAATGATCAGCGATATGTCCTTAGAACCCTTGTGAAGCTCTCCGAGCAGGCGTATACAGCCTGCCGTATCGTGATCCGCGATCATTTCGGAGAACGCGGCGAGGTGTCTGTTGTCGGCAACGCCCGCACAGTCGCGCACGATCTGCGATGTAACGTGTTCCTCGGCGGAAATGCAGCGGTCGAGCACGGAAAGCGCGTCGCGCATTCCTCCGTCCGAAAGCCGCGAGATCAGCTCGGCAGCGTCGCGGTCGAGCCGCACATTTTCCTTTTGAGCGACGTCAAGCAGGCGCTCGGCGCTGTCGGCGGCGTTCACTCTGCGGAATTCAAACCGCTGACATCTTGAGGATATAGTCGCGGGGACCTTGTGAAGCTCGGTCGTCGCGAGAATGAACTTGACATGGGGCGGCGGCTCCTCGAGCGTTTTCAGCAGCGCGTTGAACGCCGCGATGGAGAGCATATGCACCTCGTCAATGATGTATACGCGGAATTTGCAGCTTACGGGAGTGTACGCGACCTCGTCCCGGAGCTGGCGAACGTCGTCAACGCCGTTGTTGGACGCTGCGTCCATTTCAACGATATCGGTCGCAGTTCCGTCGAGTATTTCGCGGCAGCGTTCGCACTCCAGACAGGGATTACCGTCCTTTGGAGAAAGGCAGTTGACCGCCATGGCGAATATCTTCGCGCAGGTCGTCTTGCCCGTTCCGCGCGAGCCCGTAAACAGATAGGCGTGTCCCGCCGAGCCGTTTGCGATCTGATTCTTCAGGGTAGTGGTGATGTGTTCCTGCGAGATAACGTCGTCGAACGTTCTCGGACGATATTTTCTGTATAACGCAAGATACATCTGCTCACCCCGTCCCCACTGCAATAAAATAACAAAAAGCGCCCTCGATTATGGGAACAGACTTGCTGCGGCACACGGCGAGATCCGCTTAATGCTGCTCGGTTCCCCGCCTGACATGGTTCACGGCACGCCGTTGCACAGGGCCTGCCCCCATAATCGAAAGCGCTTATTCTTTAATATCAATATCTTATAGTATTATACTACATTTCTCCGAAAAAATCAAGGGGATTATTAATTATTTAAATATAATTTCACATAAAGTCCCGGGAATATTATGATCTGAGCGTTTTCGATCGTAAATATTAGTTGTTTTGCATAATTTGTCTTGCGTTTTTTTGTTGAAAACGCAGATTTTCGGAAAACAAATTTACTTTGTGAGATACTATGGTTATAATAACAGTAAAATAAAAACTATCAAGGAGGAATGTACGATGGCTCAACAAGTCAATTCAAGCGACTTCGGGAAGATATTGCAGAGCGAGGGCGTGGTGCTGGCGGACTTCTATTCGGACACCTGCGCTCCGTGCAGGCGTATGGCTCCGGTGTTCTCGGAGCTGGTGGAGGAATCCAAGGGGAGCTTCAGGGGAGTAAAGGTCAACGTTTCGTCGGAAAGCGATCTGGCGGCTCGTTATGACGTTATGGCTGTCCCGACCTTTATTCTCTTCAAAAACGGAGAGGAATCCGCGCGTATTGTCGGCGCGGTCCCGAAAGAGGAGCTTGCGGAGATGGTTGCCCAAAATAAGCAATAAAATATCAATGCTGCAATAAAAGCCGCGCGTCCAAGGACGTGCGGCTTTGTTGTTTATAATAATTCTATGCCGTATTATACGGCTGCGTTCTCGGGTTTGAACTCTTCCTCGATTATTCCCTCGTGGGACGGGTGAGACATAACGCAGTCTATCGCGTTCGCTACAGCAATGTTGATATCTACAGAGCTCTGGCGTACTGATGACGCAAGCTTTGTGAACAGCTCTCCGTTGTGGCTGCTGGCATACTTTGCGGGGAGCTTGTTAAGGGCAATTGCCTTCATGTCCTCAATGCACCTGGTGCACTTGCAGCATTTTTCACCGGCAAGCATCTGCATGAGCTTTTCATCGACAAATTTTTCCATAACATTTACAAGAGCCATTTGATTACCCTCCCGAGAGGAACCGGATCACGGTATTCTCCCACTTAATACTTTTACACTTACTATTTTACTATAAATCTCGACGTTTGTCAAGTGTTTTTTGAAATAATTCCGAAACAAATTGTATAATCTGATATACCCCTATCATTTTTACGCATAATTTAAAAGAAATTTTAAAACCGGCGGGCAAATCCCGCCTCAGCTTGTATAAAAACCCCTCTCGGGGAGAGGGGGGAGAGAATAGCGGGGCTCCGCCCCGTGCCCCGCCAAAGGTGACTCCCCACCGGGGAGATGTCACAAAGTGACAGAGGGGTTGACCGACAGATCTTCGCCCTTTGGAATCCCAAAAAGAACTTTTTATACAGACTGGGGCGGGCAAATCCCGCCTAGCCGGTTCCCCACGGTTTTTGAAATTTCTTTTAGATACACATATTTGTCCCGGACGTGGCATAGATATAAAGCAAATTCCGAAATTTCAACAACTTTGCATACGGAGGTAATTTCAATGAGAGCCATAACCTTAACCAAAAAGCAGCTCAAGCGTGTAGGCGCGGTCGCTGCCGCCGCCGCGGCTACCGCCGCAGTGGTGATCACCGCGGTGGTGACATCGGCGGGCGGACGCGCGGATCAGCGCCGTTTGCCGATATACTGTGTTGAATGTGAAGAAAAGAAGGTCGCCGTTACATTCGATGTTGCGTGGGAGAACTCCAACACGTCCGCGCTGATCGAGATCCTGGAGCGCAGCGGCGCGAAGGCAACCTTTTTTGTCACAGGCGACTGGTGCGACCGTTATCCCGACGACGTGAAGGCGTTCTATGACGCGGGTCACTCCATCGAGAACCATTCAGATCAGCACCCGCACGTTGAGGGTATCAACATCAACGATCTCATCAACGACACTAAGGAATGCAGCCGCAAGATCAAGATGATCACAGGCGAGGAGCCAACGCTTTACCGCGCTCCTTACGGCGAGTTTGACGACAATCTGCTCACCACCATCGAGGGTCTCGGAATGAAGACCATTCAATGGGATGTTGACAGCGTTGACTGGAAGAAGCCGTCCCCGGACGATATCAAGAAGAAAGTCCTCAAGAACGTGAAAAACGGCTCTATACTGCTGTTCCACAACGATCTTGAGAACACCACCGCCGCGCTCCCCGAGATACTTAGCACCCTCAAGTCGCAGGGCTACTCCTTCGTGACCGTGGACGAACTCATCTACAAGGACAACTACACAATCGACGCGGCCGGAAAGCAGATCCCGGTCAGCAAGAGCGCGATAGATCTCAGCGACGAGAACATTCAGCAGGTAATGGCGCAGTACTCCGACGTTATCGCGGCGGCGGGGATCACCGAAGCGCAGATCGCCGAGGCGGTATCCGCTATCCGAAACAACAAGATCGACTCTCTGCCTGCCGAGCTTCAGCCGTTCGCGATGGAAGTCCTTGCAAGGCTAACAAACGGCGCGGACGTTCCCGATCTGCCGGGAAGCTCCAACAGCTCAAACAGCGCTGATAATTCCGGATCCTCCGTGGTGATACAGCCTAAGTAATAAACAAATCCCGCCCGTTCCTGGTTGAACGGGCGGTTTTTTTGATCGTTTGAAAGCTGCTGAGTTTTATGATCTGATCTCCATTTCATCAAGTTTTTTGATCAGTTCGTCGATCTTGTCTTTGACAGCTGTGCTTTCGCTTTCGGCTTTCTGCATTTCGAGGAATTTTTCAATTTCTTTTATGTCGCCTACTGTTAAAGCTTGCTTGGGCATCGTTTTCACTGCCTTCTAAAAAATCAAATTACCATTTTGCGAGTTCCCTGTATGCTACGGCATTTTCTTTCATAAGTTCATCGGAGATACGCGTAATTTCCTCGTCCGGAAGAGTCTCGTATTTCTCTGTGCCGCTTTTGGGAATGAGTATTATCCCGGTGCCGTTTCTTTGAACTTCTACCTCACTGCAATCAAAATGAAATCCCTCGGGCAATATCACTTTTTGAGTATTCCTCTCTGTAATGATCTTTGCTATTGCCATAACGGTCACCCCCGTTAAATTTTTCTTGGCGCCGCCGAGAGGATTCGAACCTCCGGCCTGCCGCTTAGGAGGCGGCCGCTCTATCCTGCTGAGCTACGGCGGCATTCTTTATGTACCGGAAGCCGTTTTGCGCGGCTTCCGGATCTTGGTCGGTGTCTGCATGCCGTTTTACGCGCCCGCAGCCTTTGGATCTTCCGGTGGGAGCTTCGCGTAAAGCGCAGCATATTCGCTGTCGCTTAACTGCTCTATGTGCTTAAAATGCGTCAGCCACATTTCGGCTTCCGCGCGTGACAGCTTTTCTCCGGATAAGTTCACGAAATCGCCTTTAAGGATATCTCTTACGCGTACAGTACGATCCCAATCCTCGTCTGTCATTTCCGGAATATCGCTGTAATCTATCTCGCTGTCGTCCATCTGTTCAAGCGCATCAAGCATTTTGAGCTGTTCTTCTGTCAAAGGTTTGCTAAAATCGATTTCTTTTCTGATGATCATAATATTTCCTCCTATCTGCTTTATTTGCTTTACGTGCGGAAATAATTCTTATGGCGTCGCCGCGTTCGGTAAATGAAACAAAAAGCAACATCAGCTTTCCGTTTACCTCGCCAATTGTTATAAGCCTATCCTCATTAATTGAATGAAGATAGTCGTACTCTTCATATCGCAGCTCGTCATCAAACACGCGTGACGCAGTCTCGAAGTCGATCCCGTGCTTTATGATATTTGCTTTTTCCTTATTTTCGTCCCACTCAAACAGCATTATCTTACTCCGTCTGTTTACTTATACCTATTATATCACACCCGCGAAAAAAAATCAAGCAAAATTTCCCCTATTTGAAAATTTTAGCAAAATGAATAGTATAATTTTCCAATTTAAACGATTTCGTCAACAAACCTATATATTTCAACAGCCGATTTATATATTTTGACAGTTGACGGCGGCGGCATGTTTGTGTTATTATATTATATGTTAGAGCGAGTCGAAAATTTTAAGAAATTTTCGATC
>JAIEDJ010000086.1 GCA_029068025.1 Oscillospiraceae bacterium
GAAGGGTCTCGGTTACTTTAAAGTCGAAGAAGGCGAGGGCGGCAGAAAGTTCAAGTATAACGGTCCTATCGACAAGTTCCTGAACGATGAGCAGCGCGACGAGCTGGCTTCCCGCTGTGAACTGGAGATCGGCGACGTGCTGTATTTCATTGCCGACAGCAAGAAGAACGCACCTAAGTTCGCGGGTCAGATCCGCAACGAGGTCGCGAAGCGTATGAATCTTATTGATGAGAGCCGCTTTGAGCTGTGCTTTATCGTGGATTTTCCGATGTACGAGCTGGACGAGGAAACGGGCAAGATCATTTTCACGCACAATCCGTTCTCAATGCCGCAGGGCGGTCTGGACGCGCTGCTGAATAAAAATCCGCTTGATATTCTCGCGTATCAATATGATATCGTATGCAACGGCGTTGAGCTTTCTTCGGGCGCTGTCCGCAATCACGATCTTGATATTATGATCAAGGCGTTTGAGATCGCGGGCTACACCGAGGAGGACGTTGCAAGCAAGTTTGGTGCGCTGTATAACGCGTTCAAGTTCGGTGCGCCGCCTCATGCGGGTATGGCTCCCGGCGTTGACAGAATGATCATGCTGCTTACGGGCGAGGAGAGTATCCGCGAGATCATCGCGTTCCCGCTCAACTCCAATGCGCAGGATCTGCTGCTGGGTGCGCCTACCGAGGTTACGGAGCAGCAGCTTCGTGAGGTTCACATTAAGGTCAGAAAACAGATGTAATTATAATAAAGCGGCGGTGTTTGGGTGCACCGCCGCTGATTTGACAAGGGGGTTATTTTTTGAAAAAAATAAACAGATCACTGCTGCTTTTATCGGTTGTCATTTTTTGTTTTGCCAGCTGCAGCAAAAACGCTCAAACATCCGAAAATGATGCCCGCTTACCCGAAAACTCATCAAGCTCGTCTTCATCTTTGGACAATAGTATAGATGAAAGCTCTATGGAAATATCATCATATGATGATATTTCAGATGATCATATTAATATTGAAAATCTTAAATTCGATTTCACTGAGGACGACCTATGGCTTCAATCCTTTTTGAATGAAAAATGGTCTATGGCTTATTATCTGTTTCATACATATGCGGATCCGGCCTATGAGATCCATAATGAGAGCAATTCCGACCCCGAACATAAGTATCGGTATTATGTGCATAAAGACGGTTACGATCTTCCTTATGATCTTGTGGATAATACCTATTTCAATAACGCTGAAGAGTATGAGGCTTTGTGCGAAAAGTATTTTTCCTCCGACGTTTCAAAGGCGTTTATTCCATACGCGGATATTGCGGATCCGGAAAATGACTGCATATCTATTCGGGAAAAATCGGATCATGCTCCCCAACTGATCGAGATCAACGGCAGATTGTACCATGCCGCTTCCGGTATGGGCGGAGAATTTGTTCCTTTTCTTGATAAGGCAATGGTTATATCCAAGACAGATAATGAGATCGTTTTTACATATCTTTGCGGATTATACAATGAAATAGTTGCCGGAAAAGGCGTGCTGAAAAAGGAAGACGGCGTATGGAAATTCGGTTGGTTTCGTATTTGTGAACCTATTGAAATTCTTGATGTTCATGAAGCTTGGGGCATATAATTTTCACAGCTGCTGAAAAAGAGGTAAGAGCGCTGCCCTTACCTCTTTTTTTATTGTGCTTTTTTCCACAATTTCAGCTGCGGGAGCTGCTTTTCGAGCATTGCCTTGATATCCTGCGGCTCGCCCATATTCATAGACGACATATGCGGAACTAAAAAGTCGATCAGCTCCTGCATGGAGTGATATACGAGCTTGCCGTCCGTGTAGCACCACTTGCAGTATTCCTCGTTGAACTCGCCGTCGGGTTCGCGGCTGATCGAATCATCGTTCAGCGGCATACCGCAGCACTGACAGATCAGCTGACGCGGGGAGCCGAGCAGTGTATTGACCGAAACATCAAAGGTCTTTGAAATGAGCTTGAGGGTCTCGGGGTTCGGGATCGTATCGCCGTTTTCCCAGCGTGAAACGGCTTGTCTTGTGACGAAAAGCCGCTCTGCCAGTTCGTCCTGAGATAAATTGTTTTTCTTCCGAATTTCAAGTATAACATCTTTGGTTTCCATATGAGTTTCCTTTCTGCCGTGCGGTGGTTTAATGTATCGGGCGTTTGCGCACATTGTCTTGATCTTATTATACATTAACACGGATAAAAAATCAAGCAACTGTTTGTTGCGGGGAAAATCCGGCGGCGGTGTGGATCACCGCCGCTGTATTTATAATAAATTGTGCTTCTTGCAGTATTCGCGCATAACTTTTCTGGTATGCGCTGTCCTATCCTCATCGCCTTTGATGACCGATGTGGTGGTTCTGCCGCGCAATGTGACCGTTTGTACGGTATCGGACTGCGCTTTGAACTCGTCAAGGAACAGCTCGCGGTTGGTCTCGCCCTCGCCCGCGTAATGCCCGTGGTTCGCCCATTCGTTGAAGTCAGCGCCGTATTTTAAAAGCAAGTCAAGAACCGCCGTAAGCTGCTTTTCCGTGATGTCCTGAACGGTAGGGTAAGCACCTTGATTGTCGAGTATGCTGTTTGCTCTCGCAACGCACTCGTCAAGCGCCGCGAACGTGTTGAAGGCTTGCTTGTTGGGATCTGCGCCGCGCTTCAGCAGCTCTTCCGTAAGCTCCAGCATTTTCTTTGAGTTTTCGATATTCTTATAGCACAGGGACGAGAATACAGTGCGGATAGCATCGTGCAGTATCGGCATCCACATTGTCACTCCCTCGGCTTGGGCTTCCATAAAATCCACATCCGCGCCTTGTTCCATCAAGTAATATGCTATCTCAAACTGTTCGGTCTTTACCGCAACTTGCAGCGGCGACTGTCCGATGTCCTTTTTAGGCGGCGGAATGGCTATACTTGAGATTGCTTCGGGATTCTTCGCGAGAATTGCTATGACCTCATGAAGATCGCCCTGACGGATCGCTTTAAACAGCTTTTTCATAAATACCTCACTTATTTGGTCTTAACTCCGATAAGGAGCAGTTTTCAAGTTCGATAACATATCCGCCGAGGTCCAGGTGGGCGCTGGCTTTAGCCTTGCGGGC
>JAIEDJ010000087.1:0-2472 GCA_029068025.1 Oscillospiraceae bacterium
CGGTGATAATATTCCCCTCAAAGCCGCTGTTATGTAGATCAAGCGAAACGTTCTTCATCGGGAAGCCGCACTTTGAAAACTGCTCTATCGAAAATTCAAAGAAGTGCATATTGTCCGTTTTCTGATGTATCTCCGCGCCGTCCTTGAGGACACGGCGGTATATCTCAAGAAACCGCTCGTGCGTCAGTCTGTGAGCCGCATATTGATTTTTCGGAAACGGACAGCTGAAATTAAGAAACAGCCTGTCCACAGTATGCTCGTGAAACAGATGATCCAGATACTCCGCCTGCCCCATGCAGAACCGGAGATTCGGCAGCCCCTTAGCCATCAGCGCCTCCGTTCCCGTAACAAGAACGTTCGGCGTTTTTTCGACCGCGATAAGATTGATATCGGGATTGCACCGCGCGAATTCCAGCGCGAACCCGCCTTTGCCGCAGCCTATCTCCAGATACAGCGGATTGTCGTTCCCGAATACCTTCCGCGAGTCGGCGAAATACTCCTCACTGAGCGGATCGTTCGCGTGCTCATTCTGGCACTGCATATACAGCATAACACCCTTGCAGGCGGCAAGCCGCTCGTCAAGGTTCTTCTTTCTGCGCATTCTCATAATAATTCTCCACGCTTATCATATCCGATGTTGATTCAGGCTTGTTCTCTTCCGGCATATTCATCACAAGAAGCCAGAACGGCGTTTCCTGCGGGGGATTTTTCCCGTGCGCTCCGTTAAACGCGTAATACCGCACCGTGTCCTTGTATTTCGTGTGAACCGTTACCTTATACCCGCAGTTGAACGGTTCAAATCCCAATATCAGAATATAAAACGGCTCGAATTTAACGCCCGTGATCTCACGGTAGTAAAACTCCTCGGTCTTGTTTTTGCGGAATACCGTCAGCTTTTCCTCGTCCGCCTCGTATCGGCACGGTCTGCCCGTCCTCGCTGATATAAATATGAATTCACCCGGCAGCAGCACGATCAAGGCAGCAAAAACAGCCAGAAGCATAAACGCGTCGCTGAAATTCACGAGCAGTATAAACACCACTATGGCGAGCACGATAAAAAATATTACAGGCGCGACCCACCAATACGGCTTATCCGACATAAGATTCATTGTTCCCCTTGGAGAAATGATGCTGCGCGGTCTTTCTCTGCTGTCGTTATTAAACATTCCTGTCTCCCATATGCACGCGCTGTGAAAAATCGCGGCTGAGGATCTGCCTTGCCATATGCACGCCCATAATGCTTGCCATCATCAGTCCGCGCGTCCAGCCGCTGGAGTCTCCCAGGCAGAACAGATTCCTGATGTTGGTTATCAGATACTTATCCATCTCGATACGATTTGAGTAGAATTTGAGCTCCGGCGAATAGAGCAGGGTCTCGCGGCTCGCGAAGCCCGGGACTACATCGTCCACGGCCTTAATAAAGTTTATGATGTTCGTCATTGTGCGGTAAGGGATAGCGGCGGTGATATCGCCGGCCACCGCGTCGGGAAGCGAGGGCTTGACGTTCGAGAAGGACAGCTCCTTCTCCCAGGTGCGCTTGCCGTCGAGAATATCGCCATACCGCTGCACCAGAATATGACCGTTTCCGAGCATATTAGCAAGCTCGCCGACCTTTTTCGCGTACTCGATAGGCTGATTGAACGGCACGCTGAAATTGTGCGAGCACAAAATAGCAAGGTTCGTGTTGTCGCTCTTGAGATTCTTGTATGAGTGACCGTTGACGACCGCCAGACCGTTGTCGTAGTTCTCCTGCGCCACAAACCCTCCCGGGTTCTGGCAGAACGTCCTTACCTTATTGCGGAACGGCGCGGGGTACCCGATGAGTTTGGATTCGTAAAGCACCTCGTTTACCTCTTCCATGATCTCATTACGCACCTCAACACGAACGCCGATATCCACAGTCCCCGAACGGTGATCAACTCCGTGTTCCTCGCATATCTTCTGGAGCCAGTCCGCGCCCTTCCTTCCGGCGGCGATTATTATATCGACTCCGCGGATCGTTTGTTGAGAATCCGGCTTGCGCACGTCGGAGACGATGACTCCGGTGCAGCGCTTCAAACCGCTTGAATCAGTCTCCATAACAAGATTTTCGCACACCGTGTGAAACATAATATCCACGCCGTTGTCGAGCAGATACTTTTCGATACGGGTATAAAGCTGCTGCGCCATCTCGGTTCCGAGGTGACGGATAGGGCAGTCGACAAGCTTCAGATTCGCGTTGATCGCCTTTTTGCGTATCTCGCGGATCTTATCGGGATCAGAAATACCCTCAACGCGTTCGTCCGCGCCGAACTCAAGATAGATCTTATCCGTATAGTCGATCAGTTCCTGTGCGTATTGCTCACCAATAAGCTCGGGCAGCGTGCCTCCCACCTCGCATGACAGCGAGAGCTTTCCGTCCGAGAACGCTCCGGCTCCCGAGAAGCCGGCGGTAATGTGACAGTACGGCTTGCAGCCCACGCACTTTTTAGT
>JAIEDJ010000087.1:2482-3927 GCA_029068025.1 Oscillospiraceae bacterium
TCGTTCCTCAACGGGCGCTCCCTTTTCAATGATAAGGATCTTTCTTTCCGTTTTATTCCGGATAAGCTCCAGCGCGGTGAATATCCCCGCAGGCCCCGCGCCGACAATAATCGCATCGTATCTCATCATAATAACCTTATCACTCCATATTAAAACTCAAATGTGAATTTCTCGATTTTACAGCGTTTATTTTACCATATTATTTTCAATATGTCAAGCATTTTTTCATTTTTTGGGAATATAATCTATAGTAACACCGCACAAAATATGTACTTTGAGCAATATCTTAAATCGTACAAGCCCGCGCCGGTCAGACATAACTTAAATTAAGGAGAATCAAAATGGAAGAAGCATTAAGATCACATAACAGAGGAGCGCTCCCCGCCGATATGTCCTCGTCATTGCCTGAAAACAATTCCAACGATAACGGATCCTCCTCTGTTTTCGAGGAAAACACCGTTGATACCGTAATTGAGATCACATCGGACGATTATCCCGTATCGTCGTCAGAAACGACAGAATACCGGCGCGAGTACACCCATGTCCGATCCCCCGAGCTGAAACGCGGAGAATATCTTATATTGATGAGCGCGTCGGCGGTGTGCGGAGCCGTTGGCGGCGTTATCCTCGCGCTGTCGGGAAAGGCGGATCCGCAGGCGCTCACACAAATATCGGAAGGTCTGTCAAGCGGATTCGGTAACATCTTTTTTCAAAGGCTGATCATCGGAGCGGCGTTTCTAATGGCGGAATATCTTCTGGGATTTTTCGCGCTCGGGGATCTGTTCGTATGGGCAGCGCCGCTGTGCTGTGCTATGGGACTGTCGCTCAGGATCACCGCCACACAAAGCTGGATACTTCTTCCCTCAGCGTTTGTCACCGGCATCGCCGTTATAATAGGCTCGGCGGCTTCTTCGGGATTATCGCGGACACTGATGCGGCTGTCGCGCGGCGGTACCGTCCATCTCGAAGGCTCACTGCGCCTGAAATACACGGTGAACTTTTTGGGATATCTTGCCGCCGTACTGGCAGGCGCAATATACGAAGGCGCGATTTTGAACTGATACTGATTCACGATCTACGTATAGACATCTTTGCAGCAATCTCGCACCTGTCGCCGCGTCAAAGCTCCTTGGCACCTGTTGCCCTCTGTTGGCGGCATCCGTGCCGCCCTTAGGGGCAACTGCGCCAACATCGTGTTGGCGTACATACAGTACGCCTGCGTCGCAGCGTTTTGTGCGAAGCGCATAATGCGTCCTTGCGCTAGGCGCGACCTTGCCGCAAATCTTGTCTATACTTCGATCGCGAATTAGGGCAATACCGCACAAAGATTGTCGTCTTATTACGTCAGTAAATTTTTCGTCATTTTTGCACAAAATCGACGAATAAGGCTGGCGCCTATGAGGAGATTTTGGGCAAAAATGACGGAAAAGCGTTTTGCGCAAAGC
>JAIEDJ010000088.1 GCA_029068025.1 Oscillospiraceae bacterium
GGATCTGGCGTTTTTGGCTTTGCCCTGCCCTAATGGCAGGGCAATTTCGTGCTTCGCACGAAACCGCCAAAAGCCGCGCGTTGATCTGCACCAAATTGTTTTTTAATGCAGCATAATTGTCGAAAATTGTCAATTATAAGCAAAAACCGCCGCGCGGCTTAACAGCAAGCCTTGCGGCGGTTTTATTATTGTCTGTGCCTGTCTCCCCACTCGCACATCATATCGAGTATCGGGATAAGCGATTTCCCGCGCTCGGTCAGACTGTATTCCACCTTCGGCGGTATCTGCGGATATTCCTCGCGGTGTATAAGCCCGTCCGCTTCAAGCTCCTTGAGCGTCACGCTTAGCGTTTTGTAGGATATCCCGCTTATGTACCGTTTCATCTCGTTGAAACGGACTGTGCCGTATTCCATCAGCGTGTAGAGGATAAACATCTTGTATTTCCCCTGTATCAATGACATAGTATAATTGAATCCCGTGTCCTCTATATTCGCGTTCTGTATACATTCAAGGCTCATAAATAACAACTCTCCTTTTGGTAAGTATATAACACAAATGTGCGTACTTGACTTTTATTTTATTTATGATATAATTGTAGCATAAGCCGGGAGAAAAGTCAATCCCGAACGATCATTTTTACGGAGGTAATTTTTATGGGCAAAAAAGTAGTTGTTATTACGGGAAGTCCGCGCAAGAACGGAAACAGCTTTGCTATGACGGACGCGTTTATTAAAGCCGCCGAAGAAAAGGGGCACACGATTACAAGATTTGACGCGGCAATGAAAAAGCTGGACGGCTGTCACGCATGCGAGACCTGCTATTCGACAGGGAAGGCGTGCTCGTTTGATGATGAGTTCAACACGCTCGCTCCCGCGATATTGGATGCCGACGTTATAGTATTTACTATGCCCGTTTACTGGTACTCGATCCCCGCGCAGATAAAAAACGTGATCGACCGTATATTCTCCATGGTAGTAGGCGGCAAAGACATTTCCGGCAAGGAGTGCGCGCTTATCACCTGCTGTGAGGAAAACGATATGACCGTTATGGACGGTGTTCGCATCCCCATTGAACGCACCGCCGCGCTGAACAAGTGGAAGATGATAGGCGAGGTGCTTATTCCTGGCGTATTGAACGTCGGCGATATCGAAAAGACAGACGGCTGCAAACAGGCCGCCGAGCTTGCGGACAAGATCTGAAGAAATGTCTCACAAGTTGTTGTTCGATTTTTAAATGTACTTGACAAATCAAAACAAATGTGTTATAATATAAATGCCAGAAAAGCTAGGTGCAGTCAAACTGCTCACACCGTAAGATTTTCCCCCGGAAGGTGGTAGCTCCGGGGGCGATCTTTTATATATGATCCTTTAGGAAAATGCTATGGGCTCATTGCCGAGTCACCTTTTGCTGTCGAGCCACTTGCATATGTAGTATGAAACTACGCTAGCCATAACAGCAACCAAAAAAGCATCAAATACCGTCACTTGCTCACCCTCCCTTCGTAAAAACGTCCGGGTGGTAACCGGCAAGCATATTATAACACATTTGTCGAAATTTGTCAATTTACCGATATTAAAACCGCCGCGCGATGGAATTAAAATCGCGCGGCGGTTATTTTTTAGAAAAATATTGCAGCATTTTTCACGATTGCGAGGTATTCTTTTCAGAACAACAAATTTTTGGAGGTATTCACCATGAAAAAGGAACTTGCAATTATGGCATTGGCAGCGGCTCTTGTGCTTGGAACGGGCTGCTCAAAGGCTCCGTCCGGATCAGACGACATCTCGGACATTCCGCTCGTATCTTACACACCGCCAAGCGGCGCGGACAGCGATATTTCCAAGGACAAGGGCGAGCCTACGTTTTTGATCTGCCCAGACGGTACCCCCGTATACGCCTCGGAAATAACATCTGTCTTCACCGGTTCGGACGAATTCGGAGATAAACGGGATATCACGCTTGAGGAAGCCGAGAGACTGGCGCACGAGGGCGGTGATTTTACCGTGATCTGTTCCGGCTTTGTGTATGGCTATCTTCCCGAAACCGCATTCAACAGAATCGATGATCCCGATCTGTTTAAGGACTACGGTGACGGAATAAATTTTAACTATATCGGAGAAGAAATACCGCCGTCAACGGATTTTACCCGCTATGAAGTCGGCGGCAGGATCGGCACACTCACCGTAAAGAACGCGTATACCTATTTTGGCAACGCTAACGGAAATATCGAGCTCAGAGATTATTCCGATAAGCCCGGAAACTTTATTCAGGGCGGCAGCGTTGAGTTTGACGGCGAGACGGAGCTTTCCGGTTACGTTCTGGTCGCGCCTTCCGATTCGATGTACGGATTGGCGTGCAATGTTACGTTTTATCCCGATAAAAAGAGCTGTTCCGGGCTCCCCAATGTGGGCGGTATGTGGAACTTTAAAACGGAAAGCTTTGAGCGCAGTCCGTATGAAACGTTTTACGGCTTTTACGGATACGCTGCCCCCGAGTTCGGCAGCATCGAGGAGCTTACCGTTGATACGGGAGCCTTGAAGCCCGGGGATTCCTTTGTAAAGGCAACGGTCGTGATAAAGGATATCCGTTATGAATTCAAGCCCGATTGGGGAATGACCTACCGGAAATTCGCTCTGAATGATATCAGGTTCTGAGCGCCTCGGCAGGGCGGAGCCTCGCTGCTTTTATCGCAGGATACGCTCCGAACACCGCGCCTATCGCCGCAGAGGCAAGCGCGGAGATCAGCAGCGAGCTGAGGTTCACGGTAAACGGTACTTTGACGATAAGACAGCCCGCTCCCGACACCAACAGTCCAAACGCTATTCCCGCCATGCTGCCCAGCAGCGTCAGGATCACGCTTTCCGTAAGAAACTCGGTCCAGATGTCTATGCTCTTTGCGCCGATGGCTTTCTTGATACCTATCTCCCGCGTTCGTTCGCCGACGCTCATCATCATTGTGGTCATCACGGAGATACCGGACACGACAAGCGATATCCCCGCGACAAGCGACAGCGCGGTCGTGACTATCGACATAATGCTGTCAAGCTGGCTTTTCTGTGAAAGAAGATTGTTGCATTTATAGCCGTCCTTCGCGTTGTTTAAGCTGTCGAGAGTTCCCGTAACGGTATCGACGATCACGCTGTCGGAATCCGCGTCAGAGAGCTTCACCGCTATCTTGTCGTATGTCGTCCGCCCGCAGAGCTGCTGCATGGTGGTGATCGGCAGGTACATAAATCCGGGCATTATGTTTGTGAGCATGCTTTGCAGCCCCGACAACCCCGAATGTGCCACGCCGATCACCGTAAAGTTGTGATATTTTCCGCCGAGAAACAAGGAGAGCGTTTTTCCGACTATGTTGCTTCTGCCGTAGCTTTTCAGCGCGAACTGCTCGTCGATAACGCACACCTTCTCCCGTGCGGCACAGTCGGCGTTGGTGATAAGCCTGCCGTGCTTGGCGGTGAGCGAGACCAGCTTGTCGGCGGATTTATCCACTCCCCAAACGTAGCAGTCCAGCCGCCGCCCGAGCATTTTCGCTTCGGTGACGCTTGCCATAAGCGGCATAACGTCTGAGACTCCCTCGATGGAGCGCACCGCGGATACGTCCGAATCCTTGAGCGTCACTGAAACGGCGTTGTCGGCGGTCTGTATAAGCAGTGTGTCAACGCCCATGGTTATCAGCGTATTGCTGACCTCGGAAGTCCCCACCGCGCCGACCGTTGATATCAGCACCACCGCGAAGACTCCGACCGCAATGCCAGCCATTGTGAGCAGTGAGCGTGTTTTGCTGCGGAATATGTTTACAAGCGATCTTGTTATCATCATTCGGTCTGTTCCTCCGCTATCTTGATGTGACTTCTGTTCGCTATTTCCTCGGGATCTCCGAAGATCACGTCCTCGGCGGTTATCCCAGCGGTTATCTCCGTACCGTCGGTGAATTCCGCGCCTGTGGAAACGCTGCGGCGAACCGCGCGGGAGTTCTCATAGACGTAGACGTATTCTCCGTCGTCGTCCTGACCGACCGCCGAATACGGCAGCACCAGAACCGCTCTCGGCTCGGAAAGCATTATCTCAACGTCCGCTGTAAGTCCCGATTTCAGCCTCTCGTCATGCTTATCGGGAGTGATCGTCACATCGACCACCGTTTCAAGCACCGCGCCGTTGTACTGACTGCGCGCCGACGACGCTATGACTGCGACAGTACCATAGAATTCTTCATCGGGATAAGCCGCGGGGGTGAATCTCACGCGCTGACCTGCCTTCACCTTCGCTATATCCAGCTCGCTTATTGCGGCGGTGACAGCAAGCGTGTTCGACGACGAGACCGTGACGATACTTCCTCCGCTCTGCACTGCCCTGCCCGGCAAGGCTGTGGATATCACTCTTCCGGAGCAGTCAGCGGTGACGGTCTCTGGCAGCAGCGCTATAGCTGTTGACAGCTCCGAAGCCGGGATAGCGAGGGACTTCACTCTGCCAAGACTTTCTATCAGCGCGGCGGAGGACTTCTTGTCTACCTTTGCCACAGTATCTCCGACGCTTACCATATCGCCCTCGGCTACAAGCAGTTTTTCCAGCACCAACGGCAGTGACGAGGTTATTTCATGCTGACCCAGATATGAAAGCTCTCCGCTGCCCATGACGGATTCGTTGTAGCTGCGCACGCTTGCCTTAAGCGTTTCGGAGATCGGCGTTGCGCTTTCCACAGCACGCGGTATCCCGCTTATAAGTATAGCCGTTATAACGCAGATCCCCAGCACCATGACTGCTTTGTTCATTATATCAATCCTTTCTTATCTAAAAGCAAGTTGCGAACCGCGCAGTTTTACAGCGCTTTGCGCTGTAAAAAAGGCGCCAGCCGAGCGTCGCGGCAGGCTGTGCTCAGCGAGCGTTTTGTGCATAGCGCATAATGCGCCCGCTTTCGCAAATTGCACCGGACACCATTTCGCAGCCTTTGGAGCAAGCGCGCCCTGCTGCACATTTATCGTGTTGATCTTGGACGGAAGCCCCAACAAAATTATTTTCTCTTTCTTCCGGGGATTTATTCCAAAGCTTTTGGTGAAATTTTCACAATATTTATCACATCGATATCAGCTCTTTGAATATCATTTTAAGGCACAGCCAGAAGTTCATTTCGGAAATATCATTCGCCGCGACTATTTCAGAGCGAAAAACCTCCGCACCGTCAAGCGTTACCAGATATTCTCCGAGAAACTGTCCCTTCTTTACGGGTGCTTCGCACTGCTCAACAAAGGTATATTCATACTTAACATCAGCGGCTCTGCCCTTTTTGATAATACAATCCACGCCTTGATTTTTGATGATCGGCTCGATCTTGTCCTCAGCGCCGCGCGTCACCTTTATGGGCGCGAGCCTGGTGTAGTCGATCTCGGGAGTGTACTTCTCAAACGATCCGAAGCCGTAGTCCAGAAGCTCCTTGACAGTGGCAAAGCGCTCGCTGTCGTTCTCACACCCGAGAGTAACGGCGATCAGACGCATTTCACCGCGCTCCGCACACGCGGTAAGGCAGCAGCCAGCGTTGTCGGTAGTTCCTGTTTTTCCGCCGAGGATCCCGTCATATGTGCGGATAAGCTTGTTGGTGTTGACAAGCTGCGTTTCTCCTCCGCGCAGGTAATCGAGCCATGTCAGCATCCAGCCGCGGTATATCTCGTGCTTCATAAGCTCCGCCGTCGCTATGGCGATATCACGCGCGGTCGTATAGTGTCCGCTGTCGTCAAATCCGACACAGTTGGTGTAGCGCGTGCCCTTCATTCCAAGCTCTGCGGCACGCTCATTCATGCGCTTGACAAACTGCGCCTCACTGCCCGCGGAATGTTCCGCGAGAGCAATGCACGCGTCGTTCGCGGAGCTGATTATCACCGCCTCCAGCAGCTCGGCTGCGGTCATTTCTTCTCCCGCGTTCAGCCAGATCACCGAGCCCTCGGCGCTTGAAGCGTAAGAGGTGGCTTTCACCTTGTCCTCAAGCGCCAGCTTGCCCTCGGCGATATCCTCCGCCCAAAGCAGCAGCGACATAACCTTTGTGACCGACGCCATAGGCAGCTTCTGATCGGCGTTCTGCGAGAAGATCACCTGACCTGTGTTCACCTCATAGAGGATCTTAGCCTTTGTGGAAGTCTCGGCAGGCGACGCTTCGGCAGCCGGAGTTAATGTAAATAATATAATGAACACGGCGGTAACGGCTGAGATCAATTTTTTCATAACAAACCCCTCGATCATTTATAAATTGCTGAAAATATTTTATCCGTATTTTTCTTGTATATGCCGCGAAAGGGTTTTGGTAAAAACTGCTATAAAAACGGTAATAGAGCACTTGACAAATTAAGATCGTTGTGATATAATATAACTGTAAACGACCCAAGACAGTTTACAAATCATATTGTGCACAAAAACAATGCCCCCGTGAGCTGCTACCTCGCGGGGGCGGAGTTTTGCTAAGGCTTTTGCCGGTTACTTTCTCTTGCCATCAAGCCATTTACAGATGTATGTCACCATAACGCCTGTTGCGATGGAAGATAGATAATCCTCGGGCTGTCGCCCGAGGATCTGGCGTTTTTGGCTTTGCCCTGCCCTAATGGCAGGGCAATTTCGCGCTTCGCACGAAACCGCCAAAAGCCGCACGTTGATCTACACTTTATTGAAGATTGCATTATAACATATTTGCCGCCGAATGTCAATTTCTGTTGCTTTCCTGCATACAAGCTGTTGTCCGCCCTCTTCCCAAGAGGGTGGACAATATATTTTGTAACCTTTTGTAACTATTTGTAACCAAATCGTAACCAAACTGTAACCGCTTTGTAACCGGATTGTAACCGTTTTGTAATTGACTTTCGGAGCAATAAGAGCTATAATTATATTGCAAACAAAAATCTTTCATAATTCATTCAAAAAGGAGAAAAACACCATGAAAAAACTTTTAGCAGTTCTTACAACATTAGCTGTTTTAACGTCCCTCACCGCCTGCGGCGACAAAACAAAACAGGGCGGCGGTCAGGCAAGCCCGGATCAAGGCATGAATCAAAACGCGGACAACAGTTCGGACACGGGCACCGAAAATAGTTCGGACACAAGCTCGGACGCTCCCAAGCCCGAAAACTCTGATGCGGACAACTCCCATGTGCCTTTGACGGGAAAAGATCTTGTCGCGGCGTTCGTGACTCCCGACGGCAAGCCCGTCGATCTCACCGGCGTTCCTCTTACTGATTTTGGCGGCAACAGCATAACCGTTGACGAGCTGACCGAGAACAACTGGATGGAGATCCGTATCAATGACAGCGTTTATCTCGCGGAATCCTCCGGTATCTGGTATGACAGCGTTACAAATGCTGATATTTTCAACGCCGACACTATGGAATTCACAGGTGCACCCGAAGCGTTAAAGCGTGACTACAAAATATACAAGGTCGGCGACACGTTCGGAGAGCTTAAAATATCCAAAGCGGCAACATCGTTTATGAATGAGAATTCGTTTTTACCCCGGAAATACTTTAACGGCGGCGAGGTCTGGTTTGACGGCACTCTCACGCTGACGGGAAAAATATATATGTCACCCGAAACTGAGGGCTATGTTACGGAACACGATCTGTTTTTTGAACTGTCGTCCAACGATATCAAAAAGATCCCGATAATGAACTATCCTTATAGCGAGGATGGCACTGAACCTTTATACAGCTTTATCGACAACGGGACCGTATATCTCACCGACTCAACAAGGCTTTCTCTCGGCAATGCGGACAATTATCCGGAGTTTGACTTCTCGGGGCTTCCGACAGACGGTACAGAGGTAGATGCTAAGATAACAATCGACAGCATATTCATCAGAAATTACATAAACTTTACGCGTAACTCCACAGCACGGCTTCTTGATATTGAGATACTTTAAGCATTTATGCCGCAACCGCTGCCTTTTACAACAAACATAATAAAAAATATTTGGGGTTATCATATAAAGCTTTCGGAAAGCCTATCAGACAAAAAAGTCCCTCTGTGAGAGCTAGCGTCACAGAGGGACTTTATTTATGTGATCATTTTCAATCGAACTCCAGCGCCTCGCCGCCTCCGAGATACATTATCCTGTCTCCCAGTATCTCGTCCATGATATCGAATCCGCGGAACCCGGTGCAATGACACGCGTAGATCTTCTCCGCGCCCGACAGCTTGAGCGCCCTCGACTGCGCTGTCACATACTCCGCCGAGCAGGTCAGCGATTTGGAGCCGCTGCCGGAGAAATGGAACCCGCCGATGACCGCAAGGATCGGGATACCGCTCCAGCGCATTTCCACCGTATCCAGTATATTGGACGCGCCGCAGTGGAAACATCCGCCGATCAATATCAGCCCGTCCGCCTTGCGCTTTTTCGGGAAGATGACCGCAAAGCTCTCGTCGGAGAAATCGTAAGGCTCGGGCTTTTTGTCCTCCTCGGAGATCACATAATAGCTCTTGTCGGGATTTTCACCCTTTTCGTCGAACGTCTCGCAGCTTGCCAGATAAAATCCCTCGCACACCTCGGAAAAGTTGTTGAATAAGATCAGATTGTCCGCGTATCTTCTGAAAAAGCCTTTGCCCTGACCCACGGCGGACTTGAACAAACCGTTCTTTTTAAAGACCTCCTGCTTCGAGCCGGCGCGCAGATAGATCTCCGCGTTCGGATTAAGTCTCATTACAGCGTCGATGCCGCCCGTATGCGCAAGATGATTGTGCGTGAGGAACACAGCGCTTATCTCGTCTATCGGCAGCCGCATACGCTTCGCGTTCTCGACCGCCTTGCCGGTAAGCCCCGTATCGATAAGATAATACTTGCCGCCGAATTCCACAAACAGCGACAGTCCCTCTTCATTAAACAGCTTATCGTTTACCGCCGTATTCTCAATCAAGCAAATGATCTTCAACTTTTGTGTCCCCCTGTTGTATTTTTATTACAGCCACCAACCCCAGACCGGGATTCCCATCCATGTAAACTCCGCGCTCTTTCCGTAGCCGATTATATACTCAACACCGTCTTCTCCGCGCTCGTGCTTTCCGATCGAGTACCTTACAGTATAGCCAAGACCATTATAATACGAATATCCCGCCTCGGGATCCTCGGTGACAGAAAGCGTGATAAGCGGCTCTGTATACACCTTTGACTTTCTCAGCCGAATGCAATCCGCAATACAAAAAGCGATGTATGCAAACAGAACCGCGCCGACAGCGATCAAAGCGATCTTTATTGCTTTCCTTGTTCTCTTGTCCGTCATGCCAAATCTCCGGTCACGGCTCGGTCACCTTGCCCATAAACAGGATCTGATCCTGCGTTTTGTCATAGATCAGAAACGCGAACGGTCTGTCAAGGCGCACGGTTTTTGTTCCCTTGTAGACCGGACCTCCGCCCGTCAAGAAATCGGCGGTAACAGCCGCAGCTTTTGTGCCTTTCTCATCAAGCTCAAGGCTTGTCTTCTGAATGATCTCCGATACGTACAGCGGCATATCCGAAATGCCCGAAAGATCCGCGGCGCTTACGTCGAAAACGTTTTCGATCCCTGCCGCGCAAAGTACGTCACGAAGCGCGAAATCCGTATCGAATTTCAATCTCGGCATAACAGCCGTAACTTCATAATAATCGGCCTCGCTCTTAAGCAGAGCGGGGATATCCAGGCTCTCAAGCGTGAACTCTCCGCTTTCCTTCGGAAGTATCCCGATAAAATCAACGCCGTTTTTGTAAGGCAGTCCAAACGCCGTCGCCCGGCTGTTTTCAAAGTAAGCGGGAACGCTCGTGTTCATCAGCGGAAGCTCCTTTACCGTACCGTCTGATAACGTATAGCTCTCCTTTTTGTTTTCATCGATATCCCATTCACCAAGATACCAAGCGGATTCAAAATACACAGTGTTTATAAGCACCGCCGCCGTAGCAGGACTAATTTCGTCAAGCACCGAAGGGATCATCTCATGCGTTTTCTCATTTACCCAGCCGTTGATCTCTTTAAGAGCGTTAGACGGATCCGAAAAATCAAGGTTCTTGATCTCCGCTTTAAACTTGCCGCCTATACGCTGCTTATAGTCGTCCTTTAAAGGGAGAGCGTTATCCGCCCACAACGAGTTTGCGATCTCCAAAACTTCATCGGGAGTATCCTGCCAAGGATAGATTTTTTCATCTGAGCGGTGCTTTCTCACAAATTCAAGATATTCAGCCGCGAAGTCCGTATAGTTCTCAGTTTGCAGATACGAATCGAGCTGCGCCTTTGTTTCGCCATTCGCGCCCGCCTCAAGAAGTCCGAGCGCCATATTCAGCGACAGCGGACTGAGCATAGCGTTATCCTTGTCGGCGGTTATTGCGTCAAACAAGCGGATCGAGTTCTCGGTGTTGCTGTCGGTGAGTGTGATAGGCGCATATTGTGTTTTGATAGTCTCCGCACTGTTTCCCGAACTGCTCGCGTCGGATTTGCTCTTGTCGTCGCTGCTAACGCTGTTGTCGGAGCACCCGGTGAGATTCAGCAGCGCGCATGCCGCCAATATTGCCGCCAAAGCCGTCTTGAAATTTTTCATAACTTTTCCTCCATGTATGAAGTTGTTAATTTAAATACGCGGTTTTGTCAGGCGTTTAATAAATAATACCAAATAACTTTATTAATGCTGTAAGACCTTTTTAATTTTTGCGCCCTGCCTTTTTACGGCTCCGTCACCTTGCCCATGAACAGGATCTGATCCTGCGTTTCGTCATAGATCAGGAACGCAAACGGTCTGTCAAGACGCACCTCCACCTCTTTGGGCGGCTCTCCGCCGCCTCCGCCGCCCGCCCCGAACTCGGTGACCGCCGACGCTCTTGTTCCGTGTTCGTCAAGCTCAAGCTTTGTCTTCTGAATGACCGACGTGATCCACAGCGGCATATCGGTAATGCCCGAGAGATCCGCCTTGTTCTCATCAAAAATGTCACCCAGACCCGCCGCGGTAAGCGCGTCCTTTAAATCGAAAGACGTTTCAAAATTCAGTCTCGGCATTGCCGCGGAAATAATATATCCTTCCGATTTTCCGCTTTCCAGCAGCGACGGGATATCCAGTTCTTCAAGCGTGAATTCTCCGGTATTCTTGGGAAGTATACCGATGAACGTCGTGCCGTTTCTGTATCCGCGGCTGAAGGCGGTCGCTTTGTCGTTTTCATAATATTTATTGCCGTAGCTTTCCATCAGCGGAAGCTTTTTGACGGTGCCGTCAAGAAGTGTGAAGTCCTCCTTGCAGTCCTCGTCGATCCTCCACTCGGTCATAAACCATTCGGATTCAAAATACACGGTGTTTATCAGCACTGCCATGGTTTCCGGGTCGCAGCCGTCAAGGATAGACGGGATCATCTCGTGAGTTTTCTCGTTCACCCAGCCGTTGATCTTCTTCACGGTCTCAGACTCGTCGCCGAAGTCGACGTTCTGGATCTCCGCGCCGAATTTTTTGCTTGCGGATTGCTTATAAGCGTCCTTCACGGGCAGAGCGTTATCCGCCCAGAAAGAGTTTGCTATCTCCAGCGCGGTTCCCGCGATCTTCCCCCAGTCCATCGTCCTTTCTTCTTCCGTGTAGTATGTCTTGGCGAATTCGAGATATTTCTCAGCGAAATCCGCATAATTCTCCGTTTGAAGATACGAATCGATCTGCGCCTTGGTATCGCCCTTCGCTCCGGCTTCGACCAGTCCGAGCGCCATATTCAGCGACAGCGGACTGAACATAGCGTTTTTCTTGTCCGCCGAGACCGCGTCAAACAGCCGCACCGAATTCACAGTGTTGTTTGCGCCGGGCTTGATCGGCTCATACGGGATCTTTTCGATCTCACTGTCGTTGGGAGCCGGCTCCGGACTTTGACTGCTGCCGCTTGAAGAGTAATTGCCGCTGCTTGTATACGAGCTTTGACTGCCGAAGCTCGAATGGTATTCTGTGCTGCTGCTCGTATCCGAGCTTTGACCTCCGCTGTCGGTCTGAGAATTTACGCCGCTCGTATCCGAGTTGCGTTCTCTGTTTTCCGAACATCCCGCAAGGTTCAGCATTGAAAACGCCGCCAGAATTGCCGCCAGAATTTTCTTGGATCTTTTCATGAATTTGTTCCTCCCGTATTGATCAAGAATAATGATTAAAATGCTGCGGTTTTCTGAATTTTATTATAATATGGAGAAACCCAAATGTCAACAATTGTTACAAAACTGTAACCATTTGTAATCGTTTTGTAATTATTTAAGGAAGCACCACAAGCGGGACGCTTGCGCGGCATAACGCTGTCAGCCGTCAAGCTCCGTAACCTTGCCCATAAACAATATCTGATCCTGTTCAGCGTCATAGATCATAAACGCGAACGGTCTGTCAAGCCGAACGGTCTTGCGCTCTCTCGGCTCGGGCATGGCGCTGTTGGTGTCCAATATTACCGCAGTGGCTGCCGACGCTCTTGTGCCGTTTTCGTCAAGCTCTATGCGCGTTTTCTGGAGGATCTCCGATACCCAGAGATCCACGTCCGAGATCCCGGAGAAATCAGCCTTGTTCTCGTCAAAAATAACATCCAGGCCCGCCGCACAAAGCGCATCCTTTAGTCCGAACGCCGTATCAAACGTAAATCTCGGCATTACCGCCGAAACGTCATAGTCCCATGTCTCGCTTTCAAGCAGCGACGGAATATCCAGGCTCTCCAGCGTAAATTCTCCGCTCTCCTTTGGCAGTATGCCGATGAACTCCAGTCCGTTAACATAGCGGCTGCTGAACGCCGTCGCCTTGTCGTTCTCAAAGTAGCTGTCGCCGCCGTTGTACATCAGCGGAAGCTCCTTTGTTGTGCCATCGGTAAGTGTGAAGCTCTCCTTGTTGTCTGTGTTGATATGCCACTCGTCCGACCACGCCGATTCAAAGTATATCGTATTGATCAGCACCGCCGCCGTGTCCTCGGAATAATCACTGAGTATCGACGGGATCATCTTGTGGGTCTTGTCATTCACCCAGCCGTTGATCTTTCCGAGCGTCTTATTCTTATTCGAGAAATCCACGCTCTGTATCTCCGCGTCAAACATATCCGAAACGATCTGCTTGTAATCCGTGTTTAACGGCAGAGCGTGATCCGCCCAGAACGAGTTCGCAATTTCAAGAACGTTCTTGCGGTTTTTGTACTCGCTTTTGAACGTATACTTGTCCTTGGCAAGCTGCATATAAGACCGCGCGAAATCCGCGAAGTTCTCCGTTTGCAGATACGAATCCAGCGCCGTCCTTGTGTCGCCGTCCGCGCCCGCCTCGATAAGTCCCAGCGCCATATTCAGCGAGATCGGGCTGAACATCGCGTTCTTTTTATCTGCGGATATCGCGTCAAACAGGCGGATCGAGTTCTCGGTGTTGCTGTCAGTGAGCGCAATGGGCGCGTACTGCGGCTTGGTGATCTGCGCTCCGCCGCCCGAGGTATTGCCGCCGTCAGCTGCCCCCGACCCGATAACCAGATCGTCCGCTCTGCCGGCGCTCTCCTTTTCGGAGCAGCCCGTAAGATTCAGCAGCGCGCACGCCGCCAGTATTGCCGCCAAAGTCCTCTTGAAATTCTTCATAATATTTTCCTCCGTGTCTTAAAGTATTAATGTGAAAGCGCACATTTATTCGGCGTTCATAAATAATACCGGATAACCTCGGAAAATGCTGCAAAATTAAGATCATTTTTTATGCTTGGCTATATATTTTTTTATCGCCGCGAAACTCTCAGCGCTGAGATCATGCTCGATACGGCAGGCGTCCTCGGCGGCGATATCCTCGGGCACTCCCAGAGAGGTAAGCCAGCTTGTGAACAGCAGGTGCCGCTCATAGACGCGCTCGGCGATCTCCCGTCCGCGTTCGGTGAGAGTGATATATCCGTTTTCATCGACCTTTATGCAGTTATCCTCGCGGAGATTCTTCATTGCGACGCTCACCGACGGCTTTGAGAATCCCATCTCCGCAGCGATGTCAATGGAACGCACCTCGCCGTTTCTGTTGAACAGTATCAAGATGGTTTCGAGGTAATTTTCTTTGGATTCGCATATTCTGTCTTTCATTGTAACCTCACTCAATTCAAATCCCGCCATATCCACGGAGGGTCACTTTACTATATTTTAACACGTTTTTTCTGTAATGTCAAGTAGAGCGCTATAAATCGTTTGAAAAGGCGTTCGCGGACTCCGCGCGGAGTTTTGAGCTAATACTGATCCCTCTTTAAAAACTTGACATCTTTGCGCCAATCTCACGCCTATCGCTGCGTCAAAGCTCCTTGCGCTAGACGCGATCTTGGCGCAAATCTTGTCAAGTGTTTTAAAGGGGATTAGTATAAAAAGATCCCGCTCCGAGCGGAACGGGATCCGGATATTTGGTTATTGATCGTTAAGGGTAGCTATTCTGCTTTTTGAAGCAAGTCCCACAATTCCCATGATGATAAGCGCAAATCCGCTGGCATTGATAACTATCAATCCGATGATCGAGCTTCTGCTTAATGTCACGCCTGCAGCCGACTCCCACTCCGTGATCGGATCGATGAGTATCTGACCTACAAACGCGAAT
>JAIEDJ010000089.1 GCA_029068025.1 Oscillospiraceae bacterium
ATAATAATTCGCCGAGATAATGCCGGAATTTCTCCGCAAACCGATCCGGCAAAGTAAAGGAGCGCCTTGTATGTATATTGATTATAAAGGGCAATTGTATCGCTTGATAGAACACAGCCTGTTTTTTGATGATAAACCCGCAGTATCGACGCACTTCAAAGAAAAAACAGACGATACATTTTGTGAAGTTTCGGATTACTATGCAAAGGAATTAAAGCCGGACGACCCGAACGTTCAAAACATCTATGACGTTGATTATTATGTCGTATATCACGATACAAGCGAGACCGTGAAGAAAAGGGCTGCCGAGCTGAAAAAGTATATAGAAAAGGGAGATCATATCGGCGATGATGAGCTTGACGCGGTGTTCCGTCACATATGGTGTGCGAACGGAGGTGCTCCGGTACTTGATTCCCCCACGATAGAAAATAATGAGGTTGAGATAATATTGAGCGGGAACAGCTGCTCCGAGGATTGGATAATGTTTGAGAGAGGTTTTTGCTATAAAGCAGTAAACATTTATGACTGTGAGAAGCTGATCGTAAGGTACACCTATTCCGTCCGGAACGGGAAAAAATCAGCGAAGAATGAGGTCGTGGAAGTGACCATGAAACCGGAAGAATTTAAAGCAGAGAAGCTGAAACACGGTATTGGCAATATATAATTATCACTGATATTTTATTTTTCAGGAGGTCATTATGCTGCGTTCCGAAAATGCCTCGCCTATGGAGGATTTTGAGCTTGACAGCTCGGACGGCGGGCTTGTTATAAAAAAATATATTGCCGACGAAATAAACGTCGTTATCCCGGACGGCGTGACCGGCATAGGATGGAATGCTTTCACCCGAAGTCCCTTCGCCGATCCCGGAAAGCTCACAAGCGTTACTATTCCCGACAGCGTGACCGAGATCGGCTGCCGTGCTTTCGGCAATTGCGAAAATCTTATCAGCGTTAATATCCCCGGCAGCGTGACCGTCATAAAACAGTATGCTTTTGAGGGCTGTTCAAGCCTTACAAGCATTATTATTCCCGCCGGCGTGACGGAAATGGAAGAGAATATTTTCCGTAACTGCGCGAGCCTCAATATCGCCGCCGTACACAATTTCGTTCCGGAATATGCCTTCAACGGCTGTACGTCTCTTGAGGATGTCATTCTCGCCGATGATGTTACGCGGATAGAAAACTGCGCCTTTAACAATTGTTCAAGCCTGAAAAGCATTGATATCCCGAGCGGTGTTACCGAGATAGGGGCTTTTGCTTTCAGCGGCTGTTCAAGCCTGAAAAGCGTCGTTATTCCCGACGGCGTGACCGAGATACGAGCCGGAACTTTTAATAAATGTTCAAGCCTTACAAGCGTTACGCTTCCCGACAGCATAACCGAAATATATGATTTTGCCTTCAGCGGCTGCGATAACGTCGTTGTCACATATAAAGGCTTCTCTTTTGATCAAAGCCGCATAGAAGCTCTCTGCAAGCTCGCTGGCGGACTTTCGCATAAAAATCCGCGGCGAAAAGCTCCGCCTGTGAAGGTGCTCGAAGCTGATATATCCCGGCGTGATACAGAAAAATATACGGCAGAGTATACGGAAGATGATACAAGTGCCGCTGTCCCCGACGATGTGACCGGCGCGGGAGACAGCGAAGCTTCGACCCGACAGACCCCGCCTGTTGAGGAGTTTGAATTTGACATATCCGACGACGGCGGACTTGTTGTCAAAAAATATAACCGCAATGACGCAAACGTTGTTATTCCCGGCGGCGTGAATGTGATAGGTGATTTCGCTTTCGGGGAGTGCGAAAATATCACAAGCGTGACGATCCCCGACGGCGTGACTCGGATAGACGACTGCGCTTTTGATAGGTGCGAAAATCTTACAAGCGTCACTATCCCAGACAGCGTGACCGAAATAGGGCTCTGCGCTTTCGCCGGCTGTGTAAATCTCACGAGCGTCACTATCCCCGACAGTGTGACCATAATAGAGATGAGCGCTTTCAGCGGATGTTCAAGGCTTGAAAGCATCACTATTCCCGATGGCGTTATTGACATAGAGGATAATACTTTTGAGGACTGCAAAGCCCTCACAAGCGTCATTATCCCCGACAGCGTGAAAGTTATAAGATCCCAGGCATTTTGCGATTGTTCAGGCCTTGCGGACATCGTTATTCCCAACAGTGTGACCAAAATAGAGGGCTATGCTTTTCAAGGCTGTTCCGGTCTTAAAAGCATAACGATCCCCGACAGCGTGATCGTTATGGAGCATGATATTTTCATAGGCTGCCGAAGTCTCGAGAGCGTCACCGTTCATAATTTTGTGCCCTTGTTCGCGTTCAGCGGCTGCACAAAGCTCACACAAGCAACTCTTTGCGATGACGTTACGCGCATAGAAAAATGCGCTTTCAGGGGATGTTCAAGCCTTAAAAGCATTGTTCTCCCGAACAGCGTGACCGAAATAGGAGCATCTGCTTTCAGCCTTTGTTCAAGCCTCGAAAGTATCGTTATCCCGGACGGAGTGACCGAAATAGCGGAAGGAACCTTCAGCCGGTGTTCAAGCCTTACAAGCATAACTATCCCAAGCAGCGTGACAAGAATAGGAGAAGATTCTTTCTACAGATGTTCAAAGCTTGAAAGCATAGTCGTCCCCGACAGCGTGACCGAAATAGAGAGCGACGCTTTCAAAACGAATTCGGAGCTCACAAAAGTCACATATAAAGGCAAAACCTATGACCATAGCAATATAGATGAGCTTTACAGAGCAGCCGGAAAACAGCCGGATCACGATCAAACTCAAAGTAAAACGAAAATTTCGGCGAAAGCGAGGAAATCAAAGCAATAATCTGGTAATTCCGCAAGGCTTAAACCCATAAACCGTTTTTGAACGGCACGGTATAAAAGTATTGCGGTGCCAAGCGAATACGCTTGACACCGCAGTCGGCTATAAAACGAAAAAGAAAAGACATCAGATCAAAAATCACAATCAACAATATATTGATCCTCGTTCGGAATGTAGATCACAAATACGCGTTCATCGTTTAAAAGCTGTATTATATCGTCTTTTTCAAGCTCGCAGGTAAATATGGGAAGAAGGCTATACACATTTCCAAGCTCATTAAGCTCGTCATAATCGATACCGTGATCGTCCATGAATTCTCTTAAATAGCTTTCCATAGCCGCTGACAGGAAATGAACCCACGGAGAGTTGAGGGGATCGATCTCAACGCCCTCGTATTCCTTATCGTACGCCTCGCGGATGCTGTCAATATTATCCTGTAATTCCACCTTCACTTTAATAACGCTTTGATCCGTATGCTCGAGATACTCGGGAGTGACCCGCACACAGTCAAAGAAGTATTCCGGCTCGAAGGTATCGGACGTTTCCGTATCGGAAGCAATATCGGATATGATATTCGCGATCGATCCGTTCGCTTTGCTTGCTTCATTCGTTTCATTCGGCAGAGATACCGTGATCCCGCTGTAA
Source organism: Oscillospiraceae bacterium (assembly GCA_029068025.1). Lineage (GTDB taxonomy): Bacteria > Bacillota > Clostridia > Oscillospirales > Ruminococcaceae > CAG-115. The sequence continues at coordinate 3,477 of JAIEDJ010000089.1, forward strand.
TTTTTCATGACCACGAGCGCTGCAAACGCGGCAGCCGCACACGCCGCGGCGCAGATCATAATTTTGAGCACACCGGGTCTTTTACGCTCGTCCGGTCTGAGCACCGTAGGACGTTCGGCGCCGGTATATTCCCCGTCGGGCTGAATCGGATCAAAGGTGCTTTCCACAAGACCGCCGTCTATTTCGCCGATAATATCCAGGAATTCATTCTTAGTCATAATTCAAAACCTCTTTTCCGCAAATATTCCTTGAGCTTCTTTCTTATCCGTGTAAGCGTTACCGTGACGTTGCTTTCCGACATTCCGAAATAAGCCGCAAGCTCAGAAATGCCGTAACAGCTCCAATATCTCCGTATAAAAAGCTGACGGCGCTTTTCGGGCTGCTTGTATAAAAACTCGTTGATCGCTTTGATCATTTCACGGCGCTCGAATTCACTCTCAACGGAGCTGCTGCCGGAAACATAATCGCCGAGCTCATCAAAGGAAAGCGCGCTCGTTCCGCCGCCGCGTTTTTCGGCACGCATTTCACGCAGACGCATAAGAGCGAGGCCGCGCGTTACCGCGGCAGCAAACGCGGAAAGGGACGAGGGCTTTGCCGGAGGGATCGAGTTCCATACCCGAAAATACGCGTCGTTCAGGCACTGCTCGGTCTCTGTGAAATCGCCGAGAATATTCTGCGCTACCGTCCTGCATATTCCGCCGTATTTTTTCGATAACTCGGCTATCGACGCTTCGCTGCGGCTTTCAAAAAGCTCGATTATCTTGTCGTCGTCCACGGTACACACTCCTTTTGAAATGCATTTCACTTTATAAGATGCGTTTTTTTGAAAAATACTACAATTTTTTTAAAATTATAGCATTAACGCGGTCCGAAGTCAACAGACGGCCTGCAAAAAATAATTGCGGGCATTTGTTGAGAAATTTTCCGAATACGGTTTATTGCTCGTTCCGCGCTTCTTGACGGCCTTTTTATGATAACATCGGCTTGCACGGAAGAAAAAATTCTAAAACCCTTGGTTGACATACCGTGATTTTTGTGCTATAATATAAAATAGACATCTATAGCTTGACAGATCGGTGATCATACATTGAATACGGGGGTGTGCGGCGGTATGAGATCAAAGGATTTCGTTTTTCATCTTATATTCGGGATCATGCTGGTATTTTTTATAGTGATCGTAGTGTATCTTGCGGCAAACTGCAAAGTCCGGCCGCTGTCGGACGCGGAATATGATAAAACCGCTCCGTTTATGGAGGGCTGGCATACCTCGGACGGAACGGTACTGGATGAAAAGACGCTCCGCAAGATAAATACCGTTTCCGCCGGCGGGGAGATAAGTATATTTAATACGCTGCCTGCGGATTCCAACGACGCGGACGCACTTTTTTTCAGGGCGAAGAACGTTTTCTACAGCGTCTATATTGACGGCGAGGCAGTATACGTACCCGAATTCGGCGAGAGCATTTTCTATACCAATTCCACGGGTACACGCTGGAACATCATTGACATCACTCCGGATCAGCTCGGCAAGGAAGTGGAGATACGGATCAGGGCGGCATACGAAAACGCGCGGTGCGGTGTGGAGAGCTTCCGTATCGGCAGCTCCGGCGGCGTTGTCCTTAACATATTTAAAGAGAAGCTTGTGTCCTTTATCACCTGTGTTCTTCTGTTGTTTGTGGGACTTCTTCTGGTAATCGCCGACATTCCCATAAATATACGAAATCAGAAAAACCATGAGCTTCTGTTTCTGGGTCTGTTCTCGATCTGCGTTTCCATATGGTGTCTGGCAGAGCTGCATATAGTCGAGTTCTTCTTTGACGACAGCCGGCTGGTGCAGATGATATCCTCCTGCTCGCTTATGCTGATCCCATTCGCGCTTATCCTGTATCTTAAAGAGGCGATCGGATTTAAAAACAAGCTGGTCGTTCCTGTTTTTTCCGGACTGTGTATACTTGGATTTACCGTGTGCTGGACGCTTCATTTTCTCAGGATCAAGGACGTTCACGAAACAAATACATTTTCTCTTGTCAACATAATGATAGCGGCGGTGCTTTTGATCTGTACGGTTGTAAGAACTACCGTGCAAAGGGGCAGGAAACAAGGCGTCAATATATATCTGATATTAAGAGCCGTAGGACTTTGCAGTGTCGCGGTTGCCGGTGTTATTGATGTTGTGCGCTATTTTTCGGGGCAGACAAGCGACAACGCGATGTGTGCGCGGATCGGTATGCTTATCTTTACGATATGCTACGGAAGCTCCAGCCTTGAGAATACGATAAACGCCGTAAAAATGGGCGCGCAGGCGGAATTTGTAAGCCGTCTTGCGTATCATGACGGATTGACCGGCATAGGAAACCGCACCGCGTTTGAGGAGCGGCTGGACGAGCTTGAGAAGATCAAGGATACCGCCTCTCCTGTCGGGATAGTTATGTTTGATGTCAACGATCTGAAATATGTCAACGACAATCTGGGACATCCTATCGGCGACAAGATGATAATAAAAGCCGCCGAAATAGTAAACGCCGCGTTCGAGGCGGACGGCGGAGAATGTTTCCGAATAGGCGGAGATGAGTTCGCGGTGATAATGCGGGGAGATAACATCAAGGAACGCTGCGATAAAAGTCTGCGGGAGTTCAGTTCTCAGATGGAGAACCACAACAGCACCCCCAACAGCGAGTTCAGAATAAGCATAGCGCACGGATCTTTCATCTATGACAGCGAGTGCGGACTTGATCGGATAACGGACGCGTACAAAGCGGCAGATGAGAAAATGTACGAAAACAAGCGCGAAATGAAGGCACACCAAAGCACTCCGGAGGAGTACTATTCGGAAATAAGAGGTTTAAGAGGCAATACATAAAAACAAGGTAAGAGTCCATAATGACACTCTTACCTCTTGTTTTCCGGCTGAATGACCGGAGAGGGAGGGAACCGCCGATATTCGTAAAATTCCCTTCACGGATCGGGGCAGCGGGCAAAACGCTGCTGATGGCTTCATATTCCGCGAAGATTATTGACGCGCTGTGTGATACGATAAAGTGGCGGACAGGAGAATTACTGTGTTTGCGGTGATTTATGATCGGGAAATTATTTATTGTTATTCAATTGACGGTATTCATGGACTCCTTTTCTGACTTCGCAAATTCTGTTGCGGCTCATCGGAAGCTCTTCTCCGCTTAACAGCTTAACGCTTCTGTTTCCGATGGAATATAAATAACGGTAATTCACCAGATAACTCTTATGGATCCGTATAAAGCCTTTCTCTTTCAAGCTTTCCTCAAGCTCCTGCATTGTGCCGCATATTCGCTCCTCGTTCGGACCGTATAAGATCAAGAAGTGCCCGTCCGCTTTAAAAAATCTGATTTTTTTTATGCTGATCCGGATTTCTCCGTCCCAACTCCTGAAACTTATGAGATCGGCAGGCGAGGAAAGTGACATGCTTAAGCTTTTTGCCGTTTCACCAAGCTCTTGATCCAGTTTGTTTTTTCTCACAAATCTGAACGCTTTATATATGTACCCCATATGTGCGAGATCAGCCCGTTCTGACACAAAAATAATTTTCACTTGGGGATAAACAGCTCTGATTCGTTTGGCGATCTCAAATCCATCGATCAATGGCATTCCGACATCCAGGAAAAACGCGTCAAAGGATTCCTGCATAATGTCTTCAAGCAGGCTGCTGCCGTTATTATATGTTCTTATTTCACATTCGTCCGGATAGTATTTGTACAGAATATCCGAAATTGCCTTGGCTGCATCAGGTTCGTCATCGCATACCGCGAACTTTATCAATGCTGTCAACTCCTTTAACTTCTTTGTATCTTTGGCATTATTCTCAAAAATGCGGAAGCGCTCATTGCCGCCGTATTTTAATATATGCCATTTATAACCTTTGGAATCATTGTGTTTTCAGTTTGCACGGGAAGTTCAGTAAAATATATGACAAATTGTAAGTATGGCGGATTCTGCAAATCATAGATCTTCATAAATATTCTGCCATAAAACATTAAAAAATTCAATAAATTTCGGACAAAACGCTGTTTTTTGGAAACAAAATTAAAAATTATACTTATTTCCATTAAAAAGTGAACAAAATATCGAGTCAAAAACTTGGATTTGTGGTTTTGTGCGAAGATTTTTTTGTGTACACTTTTAATGAGAAATTAGAGCGAGTTAACATTATCCGAAATGTACGGATTTCGCAGCTGATTTTTCGCAGACGTACTGTAATGTACGCATTATCCGCTTCCCGGAAAACGCTCAAGAATTTTCAACGAAGTTATGCGAAAAATCAGCCAAAAGACACGATGTCTTAAGGCAAACGCCTCTGATGCGCGGCACGGATGCCGCGCATCAGAGGCGTTTGCGCCAAGACGGGCGTTGAGCGGTAATGTGAACACGCTCTAGTATTAATCAAAGAAAGCCGAGATCTCGCAACAAGAGATCCCGGCTTTTCTTTGCTAAAGCGAATTTCCATCTACTCCCAAATAAGCGTTTGCGACAACTTCATTGCCGTCAATCTGCTTGATCGAGAAGTAAACGTTTGTAAGCGGTGAGTAATGCTTGTTAAGAGCGTATTCACACAGATGCCTCCCTGCTTCGGAAAAATCGCTTGCTTTGCCGCGGTAATTCAGCATAACCGCGTTTTCGAGCTTGAAGTGCGGCTTGAAAACATAGTGACAGTTGCTCTCAAACGGTCTGTCTACGGGAACGATGATCTCAACCCCCAGAATAGTCTGTTTTGGTTCGGTGATCTCTTCATAAACAGAAACAACTACACTGTCGGTAATTTCCAGATCAAGAACGGGAACGTTGTCACAAATGTACATGATCATATCGCCGAGTGAATTTTTTTCAACTCTTGTGCGGTATGAAAGCGCCGTATCAAACCACAGGTGCTGATTTTCGATTACATTCATTTGCTCACCCATTAAAAGCCGAAAATAAAATCCCAGATCAAATCCCAAATGTTCATTTTTATACCCCCCTTGCTTTATACAATCGCTGATTTTAGATCACATTCATTTGCTCACCCATTAAAAGCCGAAAATAAAATCCCAGATCAAATCCCAAATGTTCATTTTTATCCCCCCCTTGCTTTGGTGATGGTTTAATTATATTGATTTTACCGGGCGCAAACAAGGGATTTCGGACAAACGGCACTTTTTTGGAAACAAAATTTTTATTTAGGGAAAAAATACTTGAAATCAAAACTATATTGATGTATAATTATAATAAGAAAGGTGGTGCTTTCATTGAAGGTTGCGATCTGCGATGATGAAAAAGTGTTTCACAAGGAAATAACAAACCTTTTGCGCAAATTTCAAAAGTTAAGGAATATCGATATATTTATTGACTATTATGAAAGCGGCGATATGCTTCTTGGTTCCAAGTACGAATACGACGTCATTTTTATGGATTACCAGATGGAAAAACTGAACGGCATTGAAACCGCGAAAAAGCTGCGCAGAAAAAATTCCGACAGTATTATCATCTTTATCAGCGCGTATCCCGCTGCCGCGCTTGACGCTTTTGAGGTCAACACGTTTCGTTTTTTGAAAAAGCCGATCGACGAGACCAAGCTGTTTAAGGCGTTGGACGATTACTTAAAGTCGATCGACTATGATAATTTGCTTTTGATCAAAACTCATGAAGGAATTTATAAGGTCAAAATATCCGAAATAATTTATCTGGAGGGTGACGGAAGATATACGATCATAAGATCGGAAAACCAATCGCTCCGTGTTCGTGCGAATTTAAAGCAGTTGGAACTTAAACTCCCTGCCTCAAAATTTACAAGGTGCAGCAAATCCTTTGTCGTTGGATTTGGACATATCATCAACCATGACAGCACAAATATCAATTTTGATAACGGAGAAAAAGCTGTTATCGGCACACATTATGTCACAAAATTCAAGTCTGAATTTCAAAATTATATTATGAAATACAACGAGGTACATATGGTATGAACGTCATTTCAACTGTTATTGTTACGGCAAGCGAATGTGTAGATATCGTGTTGATCATTATATATGCCGGTTTCTTCGGCATATTAACCATAAATAGGATAAATAAAATCAGGTTAATCCCTGCTTCGGCAATGTATATCGGATTTTCTGTATTGGTTCAGGCTTTAAAAACGTTTCCCGGTCAGATTGCAGTCTTTTCGGCTATATCATTGTATTATATAAGGTTTTTTCTGGTGATCTGGTTATTGTACAAATGTATAAATCGCAAGATCATATTTCTTGCGTTTTTGGTGGATTTCTCGATCTCTCTGGTTTCTTCATGCGTCACCGGCATTATAAATTTAAGCGGCGAAAGGATAAGCAATCTTGTTCCGCTTGTAAAAATATTTGTTCAGCTTCTGTTATTACTTGTAATTTTACTCTTAAGGAAGAGCGCAGACACTCAAAGGAACAGAGCGGCGCTCGCAATGGTACCGCGTCATATTTTTATTATGCTGATATTGGCGATCATATGTCTGAGCGCTATGTCATCATTAATTATCTACCAAACAGATAACATAATAAGAAAGGAAATACTCTTAACCGCAGTTGTTATAATTCTTACAGTAATTTTGCTCTGTATAGTTGCGTCACTGTTTTTAAATGTTATTGCCAAGCAGCATTTTACGGCTGTATCACAAATGATGGAGAAGCAGGTGGGGCTTCAGATCAGTCATTATAATGAACTCGAAAAGATGGATGCTGAGATAAGCAGATTCCGCCATGATTACACCAATCATCTTCAGAGCATTTTATCCCTGATACAGATGAATGAGTACTCACAGGCGGAGGAATACATACAAAAACTGAAAAAGGTACAATACAAATCTGACCTGCAAATGTTCTACACCGGGCATAAATTAGCGGACGCGATCCTCAGCGACAGATCCTCGGCGCTCGGCAAAAGCTGCCGGATAGAGTATTCCGGAATAATACCGTCTCCGATCGATAATGTTGACCTTTGCATAATTTTATCAAATTCTCTGGACAACGCGGCCGAAGCCTGCCGCGAATTGCCGTCTCCCGGTGTGATATCAATATACGCGGCGGAGCAGCAGGGGTATTTTGTATTATCGGTAAAGAATCCGACCGTGTGCACCGAAAAATATTACGATATCCCTGCCACGACCAAGCCGGACAAAGAACATCACGGAATGGGACTGCATAATATCGAGAGCACCGTGAAAAGGCGCGGCGGACAGATGAGGATCAAGTGTGAAAACGGATCCTTCGAGCTGATGATCACAATGAAAATGAGCTCCTTTGCATATTAATTGAAAAAACGGCACCTCTCAAAGTTCTCTTTGAGAGGTGCCGTTTTGGTTTCGTTTTCAGGGGATATGCACTTTTTCACAATAGGTCGGCAGTTATGCGTTATTTAACGCTCTGCCTGACCGCGGTCTTATTTTTATTATCTCGCAGCATAAGCACGAGGATCACCAGCGCCGCGGTGTAAAGCGGGATATCCAGCATAAGCTGCTCCGATATCGTAGGCGAATAGTCCTCCGGGATCCCGCTCATAAACAAGCTGCTTGTTACTGCGCCGCCGAAATTATTCACAGCGTGGAATATCGCGGCGGGATATATTGAATTTGTCTTTTTTGTGAGCCACATAAGAATAATTCCCATAAACGTGCAGTGAACGCACATACAAAGTATTCCGAGATAGGGATAGCCCGGATAGTCTGTGCCGAAATTGTGCCCCTCGACGGTAAGCTCAGCGTGCCACAGCCCCCAGATGATCCCGCCGACGATCACCGTTCCCGCCGTGCCGACAAGCGGTTCCAGCTTTTGGTTCATATAACCGCGCCAGCCGAATTCCTCGCCGAAGGTGTTGAACGCCATAAGCGGAGCCGTCGCGAGTATGGTAAGAACTCCGGACAGCGCCTCGGCAAAGCTTAAATTTTTCCCAAAGTCCGACCAATCACCGCCGCCTATCGTAAGCGTCACGAGCAATCCCTGAAAAATACCGATCACGCTCATAGTAAGGATAGCTGTGAGATAATATTTTATGTTGCCCTTGAGATTCAAGTGCAGCATACTGTCGTGCCAGCCCTCGTGCGTGAGCTTTCGGGTGATGACGTTCGCGAGCGCGGGACCGAAGCCCACTATCCAGAAAAGCACGGGCATTTTGTTGGTCTCAAACCATTCGTGATAGCCGAAAGCTTTATTGTAGATTATCGCGGGTATCCACGAGATCCCGAAGGCAAGCAGCAGAAAAATAACAAGCCTTTTCACTTCGAGCTTCTTATTTGTCATACTCGTTCACCCCTTTCATAAATACCCCGCACGAAATTTTGTAGGAAAACAAAAACGCCGCGAAAATGATATAAGGCAGCAGGCTCGTTATCAGCATCAGCGCGTCATTCGCCTCGCCGTTGTACAGCGCGATCATCACCTGAGTTACTTTATCCTGGATAGCCTCCGGCATCAGACTGTATGTCATGATCGCGGCTGTACTTATTGAGAGCATTATTATCATCTTGACCATGCTCCCCTTTTTCGAGCCGTACCGTACCATGAACGGAATATCAAGGGCGCTTACCGACATCAGAAAAAACACTCCCAGGATGTACAGGGACGACATACTTGTCGTAAGCTCGTTCCCCGTCGCAAAATAATTCACGGTCGCAAGCAGATTGTCAGCAAAGATCCCCGAAGCCATATAGACAAGGTTCATCATGACTGTTACCACATATTTGCGGTACAGAAAGCCCTTTACTCCCTGCGGCGTTGAAACAACGAAGTACGCCCAGAGCTTCTTGTCGTCTCCTCTGAATACCTCGCTCATCAGACCGCTGACAATAAATATCCCGCACACGCACATAAGCACGCGTATGATCATACTCGTTGCCGTTTCAAAAAGCTCGTTCACACCGGCGTTGTTCGCTAAAACATCTATCGCCGAAAAACAGAACGGAAATACGGTCAGCAATATCGGGGTACACGCCGCTAGAATAAGCATAAGCCGGTTCTGCTTCAGTTCCTTGTACAGCAGACCCGTTGTGCCGTCGGTTTTTATGTCTGGTTTAATATCAGATCTGATTTCCGATACGACCTGCGGCTTAATTTCGGCGTTTTCTTTTTTCTTTTCCGGTCTCACTGCACCCGCATACGCGGATCTCAGACTGAAATACGACGCGAAAAAGCTTGCCGCCATCACCGCAAGCAGCAGCGGCACAGCCCACGCGAGCGCCCCCGCCGTAAATACGGGCAATTCAAAGAGGGTATCTTCCTCGGCGAGCTTTTTAAGATCAATTCCGCTTGCTATGAAAATAACAGCGATTACGGCTATCATCAGCCCCATCATCGCCATACCCGAAATCGTCTGCATTTTCTTCATATCCGCTCCGCTGCGCGCCCGAAGTATAAAAAAGTCATTTGGCAGAGAGCCAAGTATCACCGACGCCAATACGACAATATGCCAGACGATATAATTCGCGCCGAAGGGCTTCCCAACGTGCGCGCAAATCGCAGCGGCGTTGCAAAGACTGATCAGAGCGCTCACGAAAGACACCGAGAGCCTGCAGATAAACCTTGCCGCGGTGCGCTCCGCGGGTGTTATCGGCAGCGCGTAGGAATAGTTCAGCCAGCCCGAATTGATGTCAGCCTTGAATTCCTCGTACAGAAGCAGCGACATCGAGCCGACCATCGCCGACATCATTATAATGACATCCGCCGTTCCCGGCAGCGCTTCATCCGTAAAGTCGACCGAGTCCATCGAAAGCATCATTCCCCATGCCAGCGCCATCCACGCGAGCAGAAGCCCGAATTGCAGTATAATGAACTTCCTTGAGAGCCGAAACTCCCTGTACATCAGCGATCGGAATTTCATCACGACCACCCCATTTCGTTCTTGTGAACGTAGTAGAGCATAATATCGTCAAGGCTTGCGGGATCGATCACCGCGCCGCCGTACTTATGCCGCGCGTTCTCGCGGTCACAGAGCATTACCTCCGCGCCGAATTCGTTCTCGCGGACGCTGACTATATCTGCTTTGTCGATATTCCCGACTTCGTCCTTAGAGCATTTCAGAATACCGTGCGTTTCAAGAATTACATCCTTATAGCCGGTAAGCAATATTTTTCCTTTATTGATAAAGGTAACGCTGTCGGCTATCTTTTCAAGATCACTGGTGATATGCGAGGACATAAGTATAGACCGCTCGCCGTTTTGCAGATACTCCATAAATATGTGCAGGATCTCGTCGCGCACGACCGGGTCAAGCCCTGTAGTAGCTTCGTCCATAACAAGCAGCTCGGCGTTGTGCGACAGCGCACAGGCGATCTGGAGCTTCATCTTCATGCCCTTGGAATACTGTCCGATCTTCTTTTTCGACGGCAAATTAAATCTGTCGAGATACGCGGAGTACACGGCGTTGTCCCATTCGGGATACAGTCCATCGAAGATCCGCGCCATATCTACGGCGTTGAAAACGTCATGGAAAGGAAGCTCGTCAAACACCACGGCAAGGCGGTTTTTGATCTCAAACTCGTCCTTGA
>JAIEDJ010000090.1 GCA_029068025.1 Oscillospiraceae bacterium
ATAATTGCTTCTGTTCAGGTCATTCATAGTTCCACCTCAAAAAATCATAACTTTACGTTGTCTTTGGTTTTGTGGTGTTTTATCTTTAACAGGCACACAATGCCTATCACCACCGACATAAGTCCGATACCGACATTGGAGACCAGCATCGCAATACCGAGACTTTCCGCTCCCATATCGGGGAAGCAGTTTATCATAACAAGCATAGACGGGATACGGAACACAAACAGCCTCGAAAGGTTGCAGACCATCGAGACCTTTGTATAACCCAGTCCATATATCAAGCCGTTTACCGAGGAGTTTACCGCCAACGCGATTATACCCACACGCTCATATGAGAATATCTTCTCGATAAGCGCCGCCTTCTCAGGACCGCCGTCTCCCGCGAAAAACGCGGAGATCGGTTCGCTGAATATCACCAGAATAATGAATCCGATGATCGAAATAAGCAAATTCAGCGTAAGCGTACAAAAGAATACCTTGATCATGCGGGAATAATACTTCTGGCTGAGATTGTAGCTTATGACCGAGCTTTCGGAGTCCTCGCTGTATGATGTAAGGTGCGTCACGGAGCCGCTGATCTGGTTGGAAACACCCAGCGCTCCCACCGCTCCGGGTTCTGCGTCTTCATAGCGCATTCCCAGGCTGTTTACTATGACCTTGCCCATCGAAAAAACGAATTTCCCCAACGAAACGGGGATGGACAAGGAGCAAAGCGGCTTAAAGAAGTCCTTTGTGAACATCACGTTCTTCGGGTTGAACTTGAACAGATAATTTTTTCTGAACAGGTTCACCCACGCGTAGATCGTCACCGAGATGTCCGCGCAGAGCGTTCCGCCCGCGACCCACGCCGTGCCGAGCTTCAACACGTTCACAAAAGTCACAGTAAACACCAGCTTCAGCACCATCGACGTTATGTTGATCAGCGTAATGTTCTTCATAGCGCCGCGAGCCTTTTCCAAGCCCATGAACACTTGATTGAACAGTCCCACACCGATAGATATGATCTGAACGCGGAAATATCCGATTCCCATATCTATCATTTCCGGGGTCATGCCGCCGAGCTTAAGGATTCCGACTGCGGCGATCTGAATGACCGCGATCACAAACAATGCCAGACAGAAAAAAACCTCTATCGTGGTGTTGGCGGATCTTTTCGCCTTGTCATATTCCCCGCGCCCGATCAGCCGTGAGACGATTATCGAGCTTCCGGTCGCAAAGCCCGCACCCAGCGCAATGATCAGCTGCTTTATCTGCGATATCATAACAACGCTTGATAACGCGTTGTTGTCTGTTGCTGATACAACGACAGTATCGATTATGCTGCTTATATATGAAAAAGCGCCAAGCGCCATCAACGGAAGAGAAATATTCAGAACGACAGCCATAGGGTTGCCGTTCAGAATAAATTCTCTGCGCTTAAGATCTTTTTCACTTACCGTGGAAGAATCAGCCATTGTCTGCCTTCAGCTGGATCCTCTTCTCGGTGTGCTTGTCGAACAGATACACGCTCTCAAACGGTATAGCGAATTCCAGCTTGGAATCCACCGCGGGAGAATCATGCGGATCGACCTTGAGGATAGTCTTAACGCCGTGCAGATCCATATACACGTTTGTGTTATCGCCGAGCAGCTCGGTAAGCTCTACGGTTCCGTTGAGCTTGAACGCCTTGCGGACGTCCTCCTTGCCTACGAGCTTTATTGCCTCGGGTCTGAAGCCGAAAGCCACTTCCTCGCACTCATATTTCTCAACGACTTCCTTGTCCGCGATCGCGATCAGATCGATAACAGTGTCGTTGATGGTTATCTTGCCGTCCTTAACATACGCGTCGATAAAGTTCATCGGAGGCTCTCCGATAAATCCCGCAACGAACATATTAGTCGGATTGAAGTACAGATCATACGGCGTACCAACCTGCTGGATGTAACCGTCCTTCATAACAACGATCCTGTCGGCCATGGTCATAGCCTCAGTCTGGTCGTGCGTTACATAGATAGTTGTCGCTCCGGTATTGCGGTGGATCTGTGTGATCTCGGAACGCATGGTAACTCTCTGCTTAGCGTCAAGGTTGGAAAGCGGTTCGTCCATAAGGAAGATGTCAACCTTACGGATGATGGCACGTCCAACGGCAACTCTCTGTCTCTGACCGCCCGACAAAGCACGCGGCTTTCTGTCGAGATATTCGGTAAGACCGAGGATATTCGCGGTCGCCATTACTCTTTCCTCGATAACGTCATCGTCAACACCCTGAAGCGTAAGACCGAATGCCAGGTTGTCATATACCGACATATGCGGATAAAGCGCATAGCTCTGGAAAACCATCGCGATACCGCGGGCACGAGGACCCATTTCATTTGCCCTTACACCACCGATGTAAAAGTCGCCCTTGCTTATGTTCTCAAGACCTGCGATCATACGCAGCGTGGTGGACTTACCGCAGCCGGACGAGCCGACGAATACGATAAATTCTCCCTTCTCGATTTCAAGATTGAAATCATGTACGGCATGGTAGCCGTTCGGATAGATCTTGTTGATCCCTCTTAAAGTTAAATAAGACATAACGGTACTCTCACTTTTCAATGATTTTTTCCTCGGGACAGTTCCCAAAGTTTGCGTTTATTAACAACGGAATAACCCGTTTGTTACCTTTGTTACTTCAAGTCAAAATTGCCTATGTTGTCCATATCATCATAGGTCTGGTTCTCGCCGCACATACCCCAGATAAAGGTGTAGTTGCTGGTTGCCGTTCCGCTGTGGATCGACCAACTCGGGGAGATGACCGCCTGCTCGTTGTGCAGAATGATATGGCGTGTCTCCTGAGGCTGACCCATCATATGGAATACTACGTTGTCGCCCTCAAGCTCGAAGTAGAAGTAAACCTCCATTCTTCTTTCATGAGTGTGCGACGGCATTGTGTTCCAGCTGCTGCCGGGAGCAAGCTCGGTCATACCCATAGCGAGCTGACAGCTCTCACAAACGGCGGGATTTACATACTGATTAACAACGCGCTTGTTCATATTCTCAACAGTGCCGAGCGGTCTGTGAACAGCCATATCCTTGGTGATATACACGGTCGGATAGGTCTTGTGCGCAGGGCAGGAATTGATATAGAACTTCGCGGGATTTGACTTATCAGCGGACTTGAACACGATCTCCTTCGTGCCCATACCGATATAAATTCCATCCTTGAAGTCGAGGGCATATTCCTTGCCGTCGAGAACAACGGTTCCCTTGCCGCCGACATTGATGATACCCATCTCACGTCTCTCAAGGAAGTACTCCGTGCCCAGCTCCTTTGTGGAACCGAGAGAAAGCTCCTTGTTTACAGGCATAGCGCCGCCCGCGATCATCCTGTCCTGATGGGAGTAGGTAAGCGCAACCTCATCGGCAACGAACACCTTGTCGATCAGGTAATGCTTCCTGAGCTCCTCTGTTGTATAGTGCTTGGAATCATCGGGGTGGTTTGCGTATCTGATATCTAAAGTCATAATTCTAATTCTCCTAAAAAATAAGCAAAGCCGTTGACCTGCTTAAATTTTACTCTTCAAGCAAGCCACCGCTCCGGGAATATCATCTCCGGTGGTGCCTTCAAATACAAGGTTCGCGTCCGGGCAAACCTTTTTTATTTCGGGAATTATCCTCGAATAGTCGAAAATGCCCTGACCCACACCGACCTGCTTCAATGAGCCGTCCTCGGCGATCACACAATCCTTGATGTGGAATACGCATATCCTGTCGCCAAAGGTTTGCAGCCCCTCAGCCAGAATATCGTATCTTTGATCGACATTCGACTTATCGAGATAGTTGTAAAGATCGAAAATGATCTTGATGTTGCTTCTTCCAATGCTCTTGACCGCGCGATCCAGCGTTTTCACGTCATAGCAGACATGACCGAAAGCGCCCTCCATTCCGACATAAGCGTTCTGATCCTTTGCGTAGTCGCAAAGCTCCGAAAACGTCGCGATCACCCTTTGCAGAGCCTCTTCGGTGCGGTTCTGCGGGTGATAAGTCCACTTATCCCCGTTGAACGACCCCGTTTCCGAGCCGACGATATTACAGCCGAACTCGTGAGAGAGTTTAAGGTAATCCTTGAACACCGCGATACCGTTGGTGATCTTTTCCTCGTTCGGATGAACCGGGTTGAAGTACGCACCAATAAGCGGAACGCTCTTCCCCGCCGCCTCGAACGTCCTGCGGAAAGCCGCGGCGCGGTCGGCATTGACCGCGCCGGGCGTGTAAGCTATTCCGTCAAGACATTTGTAAGCAACAAGCTGTACGCCGCTGAGCCCGAGTTCATCAAGCCGAGCGACTATATTCTCTTCGCCCTTGACCCCGAGGTCGTGAGCGCGGATAAACAGCTTCATCATAATGATTATCCTTATCTCAAAACGTTCGGCAGTCGGTCAGATCTTCGATCTGACCTCGCCAAGCGCTCCGTATTTTTTTCAAAAAACCCGTCCCGCTTGCCTGCCTCACTTGTCTATTATCTTTGTACGCGTCCGGAAGCGTCGCCGCCTGCCAGAGTCTCAACATCAGCGCGGGTAACAAGGTTGAAGTCACCCGGAATGGTGTGCTTGAGAGCGGAAGCCGCAACAGCGAACTCAAGAGCGTCCTTGAAGTTCTTGCCGTCAGCGAGACCGCAGATCAGACCGCCCGCGAAAGAGTCGCCGCCGCCTACGCGGTCAACGATCGGGTTGATGTTGTACTTTCTGGAGTGATAGAACTCTCTGGTCTTGCCGTCCATAATGCAGGCGCTCCAGTCGTTATTGGAAGCGGAGTGGCTCTCACGCAGAGAAGAAATTACGTACTCAAAGTTGAACTTGTCGATCATCTGGTTGAAGATGTCAACATAGCCGTTCAGCTCCAGCTCACCCTTTGTTACGTCGGTTGCGCCGGGCTTAAAGCCGAGAACCTTTTCAGCATCCTCCTCGTTTCCGATGCAAACGTCAACATACTGCATAAGGTTGGTCATGACCTTCTGAGCCTTCTCGGAGCTCCAGAGCTTCTTACGGAAGTTAAGGTCAACGGAAACCTTAACGCCGTGCTTCTTAGCAGCCTTAAGAGCTTCCTCGGTAACCTGAGCAGCGAGATCCGAAACAGCCGGGGTGATACCGGTGAAGTGGAACCAGTCAGCGCCCTCAAAGATCTCATCGAAGTTGAACTTGGAAGCGTCAGCGGTAGCGATGGACGAATGAGCTCTGTCGTATACGACATTGGAAGCTCTCATCGAAGCGCCGGTCTCCAGGAAGTAGATACCGAGTCTCTCGCCGCACTTAGCGATGTGCTTGGTCTCAACGCCGTACTTGCGGAGAGCCGCGATAGCGCAGGCGCCGATGGGGTTATCGGGCACAGCGGTGATGAATTCCGCGTCGTGACCGTAGTTAGCGAGCGATACAGCTACGTTAGCCTCGCCGCCGCCGTAGTTGATGTCGAACTCGTCAGCCTGAATGAACTTCTCGTTGTTCGGAGTGGAAAGTCTGAGCATGATCTCGCCCATAGTTACTATCTTAGCCATTGGTTTAATCTCCTTATTTTAAAATGTGCAGCTTCCGCACCGGGCAAACGTTCCGTTTGCCCTATCAAGCTGCTGCTTTTCCGCTTCGCTGCACAGCAGCCGCTATTGCGGAAACTGCACAGTGAGCCACTACTCAATTTCATAATTGCAGCTTCCGCACCGGGCAAACGTTCCGTTTGCCCTATCAAGCGGTCACTGTTCCACTTCGCTGCACAGCCGCCGCTATTGCGGAAGCTGCACAGTGAACCACTACTCAATTTCATAATTGCAGCTTCCGCACCGGGCAAACGTTCCGTTTGCCCTATCAAGCGGTCACTGCTCCACTTCGCTGCACAGCGACCGCTATTGCGGAAAGCTGCGCGGTTTATAAATCACTTTCTCTCAACAAGGTGAACAGCAAATCCGCTGAACTCGTCCTTGAGATAAACAGCCTTTGTATCCGCGTCGATCTCGGTAGCCTTCTTCTCTGTCTCGATACCCATAGCGTTGAGCTGATAAACCGCTCTGCGCAGGCTGTTTGTAGCCACTGCGATGTGGCCGTTCTTGCCCTTGAACGGGCTCTTCATGCACTCAATAGCAGTGCCCGCGAATACGGAGCTGTTGCCGACCTTCTGCTCCCAGCCGAACATCTTCGCGAACTTCGCGGTGGTGTCCTTAGCCTCGTTCTCGTCAGCGCAGTTCATACCTACATGAACGATCTGGAAGTCGAGCATCTTGTTTACAGCGGTGCGGCAAAGAGCAGTAATTCCTGCCCAGTCGCCGTTCTTGATGAGGTCGCCGGGAACGATCCAGCTTCCGCCCGCACAGATGATCTTCTTGAATCCGAGATATGTGTTGAGATTCTTCTCATTAACTCCGCCCGTCGGCATAAACTTCATATTGGAGTACGGAGCGGAAATAGACTTGATGTACGCCAGACCGCCTGCCTGCTCAGCCGGGAAGAACTTAACGAAGTCCAGACCAAGCTCCATAGCCTCTTCGATCTGGGAGCTGTTCGCAACACCCGGAGCAAAAGGAACGCCCTTATCAAGGCAGTGCTTAACAACCTTAGCGTTCAGACCGGGAGCCACACAGAACTTAGCACCCGCTGCGATAGCCGCGTCACACTGCTCGATAGTGGTAACGGTACCCGCGCCAACGAGCATATCAGGGAACGCCTTGGTCATATCGGAGATGACCTTATCCGCGCCTGCCGCACGGAAAGTAACCTCAGCGGCGTTGATGCCGCCCTCGCGCAGAGCCTTTGCGAGCTCTACAGCCTTAGATGTATCGTCCAGCTTGATTACCGGGATAATACCGGTGAATTCGAGCTGATCCTGAAAAGCCTTCATATCAATAGCCATTGTCCTAATCTCCTTATTTTAATTTTGCAGCTTCCGCACCGGGCAAACTCCGTTTGCCCTATCTAGCGGCAACTGCTCAGCTCTGCTGCGCAGCCGCCGCTATTGCGGAAAGCTGCGGGATTTATCACTTGCTTTATTTTCCAAAGGAGTTTGCAGCCCCTTTCGGAATTATTCGTCAGTTAAGAGCCCGGGAATTATCTGCCGAGCCAGCCGCCGTCAACAGCGATAGTAAAGCCGTTAATGTAGTCAGAAGCCTCGGAAGCAAGGAATACGCCTGCACCCATAATGTCATCGGGAGTACCCCATCTGCCTGCGGGAATTCTGTCAAGGATTGCCTCGCTTCTTTCCTGATCCTTGCGGAGAGCGGCAGTGTTGTTGGTAGCCATATATCCGGGAGCTATGCAGTTTACATTGATTCCGTCCTTAGCCCACTCATTGGACATTGTCATTGTAAAGCCCTTTACCGCGGACTTGGAAGCGGTGTAGCTCGGAACGCGTATACCGCCCTGATAAGAAAGCATGGAAGCAACAGAAATGATCTTTCCGCGGCTCTTGCCTTCTTCTCTCGGCTGCTTCATAAACTGCTTTGCGACAGCCTGTGAAAGGAAGAAGAGTGTGCGGGCGTTTACATTCATAACAAGATCCCAGCTCTCAACGCTGAAATCGATGGTATCCTCGCGCTTGATAACGCCTGCGTTATTTACGAGAATATCTATCTTGCCAAACTTCTCGATCGCCGTATTGACGATCGTATCGATCGGATCAAGAGTTGAAAGATCGGCTGTGATGAATTGGAAGTTGTCAGCGCCAAGCATCTCCTGAGTAGCGGTGCTGGGAACCACGGAAACGCCGAGAACCTTTGCGCCCGCTTCAACGAACGCCTTAGAGAAGCCCTGACCGAGACCCGTGTCGCTTCCTGTTACGATTGCCACTTTGCCCTTCAGACTGAATTTGTCCAGAATCATACTTGTTACCTCCGAATTTTGTATTCATAATTTGTGAGCGGGGTATATTTATAAAAGAATATACTCCCCCCATTTAATATTATAACCATTTAATGACAAATGCGAGTGCTAAACCGTCCTACTTTATGGACAAAACGGATATTTTAATAGACAATTTGCTATTTAGAATTTTCAGCTTCCGCACCTGGCAAACGTTGATTTAAAAGAAATTTTAAACCCGTGCGGCGCTCCGCCAGCGTTTTGCGCGAAGCGCATAATGCGGGCACTTGCTTTTTAAAATTTCTCCTGCTCCCATATAGCGCAAGCTGAGTGTTTCGCCCGTCCTCATCACCCGCATGTTGCTTTTATACCTTGCCTAGAATATTCCTATCGACCTAAGCACGGTCACATAGATAAAGATCGTTATCGCGCTCACCAGACTTGTCCAAACAACAAGCTGACCCGCCAGCTCGTCGTCAGAGCCCATTTCCTTGGCCATGATAGCGCTTGACACTGCCACAGGTGTCGCAAACACGCCAACATACGTCGCAAAATGCTCTCCCGCAACGTCCGGGACAAGGAAATACGCTCCCAGCAGCCCGACCACGGGCACTGCCGCAACTCTCATGAACGTTCCGAAGATGATCTCCTTTTTCAGACGTCCGACTGCCGAAAACTCAAACTTTCCGCCGAGTATTATCAGCGCAAACGGCGTACAGATGTTCTTGACGTTATTCATCGAGGTGTACAAAAACTCGATGTCGCGCAGACGGAAGCCTATACCCCACATCACGAACAGCTCGCGTATGCCAAGCACAGCAAGTCCTGCCACAGTTCCGATTATCAGCGGATTCTTGACGATCCCCAGCAGTATTTTCTTGACGCTGACCTTGCTTTTTGTGCTGCTGTTATTGAAGATCGTCAGCGTGATGACCGCCAGAATATTGAACAGCGGCACGCAGAACGCCGACATAACCCCGGCCGCCGCCGCGCCCTTGCCGCCGAACAACGACTCAGCCAACGGTATGCCGATTATCGCGTAATTCGAGCGGAACATGGACTGTATCAGCGCCCCGCGCTTGCCCGGATCCTTCGTAAACGCACAGTAGATCGGTATCCCGACAAGGAATATCACGATCACCGCCGCGATCCCGTACAGCACGAACCAGAAGTTGATCTCCGAAAAGCTGCTGATGTTGTATACATTTAAAAACAGCATCGTCGGTATCAGCACTCTGAACGTCAGCTTGTTTCCCACATCCAGAAACGGCTTTGTCAGCATACCGATACGCTTGAGGACGTACCCCAGCGCGATAACTATGATTATCGGCAGAACGGCGTTCGCCGAGAATAAAAGCGCGTCGATCATAATTTCAGCTCACCCAGAGGATAATAGTCCTTGAGATACTCGCTTGTCGCGTTCACCATGCTTGTAAACAGCTCCTTAGCCTGAGCTATGGTAAGTCCCGAGCAAAGCGGCTGATTCGCGAACGCTTCAAAGATAGCGCGGAAATCGCGGTTTTTAATGCCATAATATGTATTTTCAATGTTCACAGCGTTCCTGTATACCAACGCTGAAACATCCTTGGGAAGCGGCTTCGCAACTATCGGCTTAACCGAATCGCGCGAGAATACGCAGTTCGTCTCAACGACCGACCCAAGCGGCATATCCGCCATCTGTCCGGCGTTGACAATGTTCGCGTTGGAAACATGCGCGGGGATAAGACCCAAAAGAGCCTTCATCAGCTCTACGACCTCTTCGTCGCTCTTAACGACCTCGATCTTCTCCTCGCCGTCCGCGATACGCTTGGACTGCGCGATCTTGTCCAGCCTGTCCTGCTTGCGGTACGCCACGGTCGTGAGATGATAGAGCCAGCTGTCCACCGTCTCTTTGTCCTTGATGTACCACGAGTTGTTCATAAACTCAACAAGGTGACGGTCTCCCGCCGCCGCCAGCACTCCAAAGCGGTTGAACAGGTCCATCTTGACCTTGTTTCCGTAAAGGAAGGGGTTATCATGGAATCCGTCGGGATCGTCCACCTGCTCGCAGTAGCCGCGCTCATAGAATTTTTCGATGAACTTCGGCAGCAGCGCCAGCATATCATTGTCCTGATAACGCGCCTCGGTGATCCATGTGAAATGGTTTACACCACAAGCGTCAATAAGTATATCCCTGCGTGTAAGCCCCTCCGCGCCGAGCAGCTCCTTGGCGACCTTGCACAGAAACTCCTGCGCGTGGAACACCTCGTGACAGCACCCGAACGCCTTTATCCCGGGGAACACGTCGTACAAAGTCTTTGTGCACGCGGTCATCGGGTTTGTGAGGTTGATGACCCACGCGTCGGGACAATGCGCCTTGATCTCACGCGCAAAGCCCTCATAGATCGGAACAGTGCGCATAGCGCGAAGCACCCCGCCCGGGCCGACGGTATCGCCGACCGATTGGTATATACCGTATTTTTCGGGGAGATGAACGTCGCTCTCCATCTCGTCAAATGTTCCGGGGAGAATAGAAGCCGCAACAAAGTCAGCGCCGTCCAGAGCCGCGCCTATATCGGTGTAGACCTTGTAGTCCCACCTGGAAACGGTGTTCGGATCCTCGTTGATCCTGTCGCCTATGCGCTTATTAAGCTCCGCCGCGGGAACGTCGATATCATACAGCGCGATCTCTCCGCAGATACCCTCCGCAAGCGCGAGATCCGTCATAAAAACGCGTGCCCACGCCTTAGAACCGCCGCCGAGATATGTGATCTTGATCTTTCTCATTAACTGCGTCTTCACCTTTCGTCAATTTAATACTTATCCCGCTTAGAGTTTCCTATAAAATGATTAGGTAACTGTGCGGAAAGAGCCGCAATTATCTCAGTAATTTAAAGCGGGATCTGTATAGTTCACCGCCGCATAAAACGTTCATTCGTCAATGTGACGGTATTTCCCAAGCTCCAGACTGTCAAATTCGTCCGTGCCCGGTCTGTGCCAGGCACCCAGCTCCTTTAGCAAAATGTTGATAGTTCCCTCGCCGACGCGCGGATGACAAGCCTCACGCCCGTTCTCGTAGAGAACGCCGCCCTGCGTTCCAACACCGCCGAAATAGTCGGTTTCAATGTAAGCGAGCTTCGTGCGGAACGAATACTGTTCAAGAATCTCTTTGACCGTTCGGTAAAAGCCGTCAAGCTCCGAACATGGATCCTCACAAGAAGGCTCCAGCAGCTCCTCCATATCCTCAAGCAGCTTTATCTTGAGCGGAACCATACAGAAGTCCTGCGGCAGCTCGATAACTTTACAGAGCCAGTCCTCTGAGATCTTCTGAACGTCCGTCCTTTTGCCGATGACAGCCTTGATACTGTGTCCCAAAGTTACTTGGTCTCCATTCTCTTAACTTCCATATAGCTCAGCACAAACGGAGCAACTCCCTTTGCGTCATTGTTCACTATAGGCTCGGAAATGTAGTATTCATAAGTTCCGTCGCGGCGCCGATCCTTCTCGGGACCAAGACCCGCAACAAGACAGATACCCTCAAGGTTCAGATCTCCGTCCTCGGTTATCTTTAGGTACTTCTTGCAGATACCGTCAAACGTCTTTTTGCCCATCTCGGCATACTTCTTGTCGATAACACCCAGACGCGCACCCTTCATCATAGCGTATGCTATCATGCTCGAGCCGCTGGTCTCAAGATAGTTGCCCTCTCTGCCGCCGCAGTCAACGACCTGCCAGTACATTCCCGTTTCGGGATCGGCATATTGAGCGATACCCTCCATCGCCTCGGCAAATATCTTGCAAAGCTCCTTGCGGTCACTCTCATTGTCAATGTAATCGATATTATCGATCAGCGAGATAGTGAACCAGCCGATAGCTCTCAGCCAGAAATTCTTTGAACGTCCTGTTACCTTATCCGCCCAGAAGACGGTCTTTGAGACGTCACAGCCGTGATAATACAGCTTCTTGCCCTCATCGAACATCAGCTTCCGGACATTCTTGAACTGGTTTACAATATCGGAATAGTCCTTGCCGCCGAATTCCTTCTGATAACGTGTGCGGAACACCTGCGCCATATAAAGACCGTCCAGCCAGATCTGGTTGGGGTAGATCTCCTTGTGCCAGAAGTTCCCCGTCTCGGTTCTCGGGTGAGCCTCGACCTGCTTATGCAGCATATCGATCGCTTTTTTATACTTCTCCTTGCCGGTAGTTCTGTATAGGTCAAAGAGAACACGACCCTCGTTGATGTCGTCGAGATTCGGCTTCTTTGGATCGTATCCGCGGATGGTTCCGTCGTCATTCACATAATAATCGATAAACTTCTCGGCGAAGTCCGCGTATTTTTTCTCACCTGTGATCTCGCTTGCCTCAAGCAGAGCAATGATCATACAGCCGTCGATATAGTTCCAGTGCGGCGGCTTTCCTTGACGAATACTTTCTATATTCCAGTACGGAGCCTCAGGGGTCGATTTATCCAAAAGTCCGTCGATATAGCGGTCTATCTGAGCGTACATAATTTCTCCTTAAATGTCCTTTGTTATCTCGCCGCAGTTGTTGGCGATCAACACTTCCCCGTCGTTTCCGGAAATGTCGATATTCTTTACGGTGAGCTTCCTTACGTTATCAAAATACATACCCGCGCGGCACATCTGCACGTTGTTGTTCTTCATTGACGGGAAACCGGGCTTTGCGTCCGCGTCGTATGTGAACTTGATGTTCTCCACAGTGATCTCGTCAATTGGCTGCTCGGGCAGACCATCGGCAAAGCACGCCGCCACATGGCAGTTCTCGCATACCATATCACGGAATGTGAACTTGCCAAGATACGGAGTTCTGTCGTCCACAGGCAGCGCCTCGCGCGTGGTATTGTAATCGGAGTAACGATCCTCATCACAGCAGTTGTACCACATATTTATAACGATCGGAGTAAGCACTCCGTCCATCTTGATATTCTCGAACAGAACACCGTCAATGACCGCCAGCTTTCCTCTGCCGCGTCTGGTCTTTATGCGAAGACCGCGGTCGGTGTGGTTGAATATGCAGCGGTTTACCGTAAGTTTCTTAACGCCGCCGGCCATCTCGCTTCCGAGAGTAACAGCGCCGTGACCGAACTGCATAAGGCAGTTTCTGATGGTATGGTGATTTGCAGGCTGCTCGTATTTCTTGGCAAGCTCGATCTTGCCCGACTTGATCGCGATACAGTCATCGCCAACGCTGAATTTGCAGCCGATAATATTTACATAGTCGCAAGCCTCGGGATCCAGCGCGTCTGTGTTCGGGCTGTCCTTCGGTGCGTTGATCGTAAGATCCAGGAAATTCAGATTCTGCGAGAAATACGGATGCAGTTGCCAGCTCGCCGCGTTCTGAGCGGTGATGCCGTGAACAGTGATGTCCTTGCAGCGGTTGAAGTGCAGCAGTCTCGGACGCGCGATCTTTCGCTCCTTAACATTGACCCACCATACGCTGTTCTGCGCGTTTCCGTCAACCGTGCCGTTTCCGACTATGCGTATATCCTCGGCAAATTCCGCGAAAATAAGCGCCTGGTGCATGGGAACGCTGTTGCCCTCCCATGTTCCGGTGTTGATATCCTCACCGGTAACAACATCCTTGACCATTCCGGGAACGATCGGATAACGCTCCGTGTCGGTAAGACCAAGCAGCACCGCCTTCTCAGAAAAATCAAGTGTTATATGGCTCTTAAGACATATCGGAGCTGTACAGTAGGTTCCCTCGGGGAAATACAGACGTCCGCCTGCGGGCAGACAGTTGATCGCGGTCTGAATGTTGATCGTGTCGTCATGAGCGCCGTCACCTGCTGCGCCAAAATCCTTAACATTAAACGCGCAGGTCTCCTTTGCCGTGGTGAACTTCACCGCGTCATGACCTGTTACCTCAAGGGTGTATTCCTTGCCGGGTGTCAGCGAGAACAGCGAAAAAACGTTTGTGTTTGACTTAAACATCTCTTTGCCGTCAAGCTTGACAGTATATTCATCGCCGCAGTAATACGGCAGGGTATTTTCAAGTTCAAAGCAAGCGGAAACCGAGCCCGCGTAAAGTACGTTAACCATAATTTCCTCCGTCAATTCCGTTATCGGATCTTTATTTGCTGCCGCCGGAAACCTTACGCTCCGCGTCCTTAACGATCTTCACCATCATAATATTCATTCCAATAAACAGCATATCAAAGCCCATATACACCAG
>JAIEDJ010000009.1 GCA_029068025.1 Oscillospiraceae bacterium
CGCCCACGCTGTCCGGACAGTACAGGCTGTTTCCGTAGCAGTACAGCACGTCCGTTCCGGATTGCCCCCCTCCCTTAGAATAGTCAAGGAACATAGCCGTCCGGTTGTCGGAGATCCTCCCTTTGGTCACGCGGATATAATCTGCCGCGCCGCCGGGCAGCGCGGTCTCCGAGAGCTTTTCAAAGCCGTTGTCGCCATCGGTGAACATAACCGCCGTGGAGACGTTGTTTATCTTATCGGTGGATACCGCCAGCAGTTCGTTTAAACCGTCGTCGTTAATATCGTACACCTCAAGACAGGAGTAGGACGATGTATACATCTGCTTTGGCGTAACGCTGTCATATTTTACCACCGAAAAGACTTTCTCTGTCTGGTTAAGCAGCGTGTAGCGCATGATAATATCAACAAATCCAGTGTTACCAAGCGTGGTAAAGCTCACGCTGTCGATCTCGCTGCCCGCGCACGCCATATCATAAACGGCCTCCCACTTGCCGTCGTGCTTATCAAAGAACTTCAGCCTGAGTGAGCTTTCACCCGACTGAACGTTGCTGCTCTCATAGAAGACCATTGCCTCATCATCGGGCTCGTCGTCAAGATTATACAGAACAAAAGCCGAACGGTAATCTCCGCTTCTCGGATATTTCAGTTTGACGTTCTGCCCCACACTGTTTATCAGCGCGCCGTAAATCTCATTCTGTTCCGCGTTCAGCTTAGGCGGAGTCAGCATATTCTCCACCGCTGCCGAGCACCCGCACAGCAGCAGACACAAAACGCAGATCAATACAATTTTTATTTTCAAAACAACCTCCGCAGCGCCGAGCCGGCGCAGGTATTCCGATTGGTACGATCACTATAATTGAACGTTTTCTCTGTAAGGTTACATTGTTCTTTTTATTATACCATAAATTACAGAATTTTTCAATAGATTTTAACAAAAAATGGGTCGTTATTCGCGAACGACCCATCATTATTATTCCTCTGCGTTATTTGAAAAGCACACCGCGATCATCGACACGGCGGCGAACACTCCGACCGCAAGGTTCGGCAGCGGCGGGAAGGCCATGTGATACGCATCTATGCCGCGCAGCGACTGAAAATAAAACTCAGCTTGGTTGGCAGAGAAAACAATGCGCTTCGAGACCTCGGGCAGCAGCTTCGAGACCGCCGCTCCCAGAAACGATGAAAACGATATGACACACGTCATGGTTCCCCACGCGAAAAACGCCTTTGCCGTCAGCTTTCCGCCGTTCCCCGAAAACAATCTCGCAAACATCACAAAAAATACCGCGCCGCAGATCGTTGTCAGACAGTCGATAAGATATTCCGGGATAGTCACTATCGCCATACGGATCATAAAACAGTATATTCCACGGCACACATAATATCCGCCGCCCAGAATATATACAAATCCCAGTCCCGGCGAAAACCGTTTGGAATACAGCGTGCAGAGCGCTATAATACACAGCGCCGCAGCCGCAATAAAATCCACAAGAATAATGAATCCCGTCGGCGTAAAAGCGTCCATCTCATCAATGCCGTCATAGCAGGCGCAAAGCGCGGCGGCTATCAGTCCGAAGCCCACAGCTATGCAAACCCCCGCGCTCGGCTTGATCTCGACCGTGCCGCATGCGCCGCGTTTTGTGTCAATATGTGATGAGATCACCGCGCCGACAGCGGCAAGCAGAATGATCCCATAATACAGCCAGTTGCACACAAACGCCGTATCGGGAAGCAACAGCCCCGTTTTCATATCGGTGCGGCTTACGGCAAAGACCCTTGCAGCCGTGCCCAGAACGATACCCGCCGCTATAACAAACGGAGTGATCCTGATCTTCTTCATACGCGGTCACCTCTCCGAAAGCGGAACATATGTCTTGTTCATCGTGATCGCCTTGTAAGCCGGACGTATAATACGCTTGCCGTTGATCATTTCCTCCATGCGGTGGGCGCACCAGCCCGCCATTCTCGCGCAGGCGAACAGCGCCGTGTACATCTCCACGGGGATCCTTAACATCTTGTAAACAAGCCCGGAATACATATCCACGTTAGCGCATATATTCTTAATGTCACCGCGCTCCTGCCTGAACACACCCGGAGTGAGCCGCTCGATGGTATCCAACAGCTTGAATTCCGCCTCAAATTCCGTACCCTCGGCAAGCTTCATAGCGTTCGATTTCAGTATGACGGCTCTCGGGTCGGACAGCGTATACACCGCGTGTCCCATGCCGTAGATAAGCCCCGACTTGTCGCCCGCTTCCTTGCGGAGAAGCTTCTGCAGAAAAGCCGTGACCTCTTCCTCGTCCTCCCAGTTGCGGACGCCCGTCTTGACATGCTCGAGCATATCCATGACCTTTATGTTCGCGCCGCCGTGACGCGGGCCCTTAAGCGAGCCTATAGCCGCGGCATACGCCGAATACGCGTCCGTACCCGACGAAGAAACTGTTCTGCACGTGAATGTGGAGTTATTGCCGCCGCCGTGCTCCGCGTGAAGGATCAGACACAGATCCAGCAGCTTTGCCTCCTCGGGAGTATACGAACGGTCATCGCGCAGCGTCGAGAGAATACTCTCTGCAAGGCTCTCCTCCTTGTTTATCTGGTGCATGACCATCGAATCGTTGTGATAAAAGCGGCGCAGCGCCTGATATGAAGCCACCATGATCGCGGGCAGCTTGGAAATTATGGAGATAGCCTTAAGCATTTCGCTCTCGGCGGATTTATCCTCGGGAGCGCTGTCATAGCTGTACAAGGTCAGCACTGCTTGCTGCATTTTGTTCATGATATTCGGCGAGGGATTGCGCATGATAACATCCTCGATGAAGTACATCGGCAGCTCGCGGTATTCGGCAATGAGCCGCGAAAAGCCGTTAAGCTCGCGTTCATCGGGCAGCATACCGAGCAGCAAAAGATATACGATCTCTTCATAGCCGTAGCGCTTATCCGCCATAGCGCCGTTAATAAGATCGCGCACATTATATCCGCGGTAAATAAGCTCACCCTCTATAGGCTGCTTGTCACCCTCGCTGATTACATATCCATGAACGCAGCACACGTTGGTAATGCCTGCGAGAACGCCCGAGCCGTCCGCGTTGCGCAGACCGCGCTTAACGCCGAATTTGTTGTAAAGCGATCCGTCGATAACACTGGTCTCGCAGAATTCCTCGCACATTTTGCGAAGCCTGTCGGTCGATTTCAGCTGTTCCATTCTGTCCATAAAAAACACCCTTTGTTCAAAATATTTCTGTTTATTTTTTTAGAAAACCATATATCAGCTTGTATAAAAACCCCTCTCGGGGAGAGGGTGTGGGGGCTCCGCCCCAGCCCCAGCCAAAGGGCAAGCCCTTTGGAAACCCACTTTTTCTACAGACTGCATATATATTATTTTAACACATTTTTTCCTTAAAGTCAATAGGATTGTTGAATAATTATTTTTAAAAAATTGCATAACTCACAATTGTGTAATAATAAAACTGCGTTTTAAGAGAGCAGTCGAAATTTCAAAAAGCGGAACGGAGCGCGCATTATGCTTCGCAAAACGCTAGCGAAGTGTAGCTTTTGTGCTCGGCTAGGCGAACGGAGTGAGCCGGTTTTGAAATTTCTTTTCAGATAAGGAGACGCTTTATGCCAAAAAAAGCGACGATAGTATCGGGTATAGCGCTGATATTGCTGCTTGCGCTGATCATGACGGTAATATCCGTGTCCGGAACCAAAAAAGATCCGGACAATATAATGCCGGAACGCGTGAGCGTATTTTTCCCCGAGCTTAACGAGATACGGATAATGCGGTATAACGATTTTCTCAGCGGCTGTGCGGCGGGAATGTTCCCGCCGGGGATCGAAACGGAAAACAAAGCGGGACCCGAAGCCATCAGAGCCGTTGTGATAGCGGCAAACTCGCGCGCTGCCTATCAGCTGAAAAACAAAGACCCGTCCAAAAGCTTCGGAGCGGATTTTACAGTGGGAGATGACTTCCCCTACACCGACACCGATCGCGAGGATATTACCCAAGCGGTAAACCAACAGCTCCCCCTGCTGACATACGAGGGGGAGCCGATAAACGCGCAGACGTGCGCCATATCCGCGGGCGTGACCGACGCGGCAGCGCCGTATTCACCGTCCGTACCGCTTTTCTGCGATGTCAGCGCGAAGGGATACGAAAGCGTCACCGCGTTCACCTACGAAACAGTGAGGAGAGCGCTTCATCAGAACGCAGTATCGCGGAATTTTGAAGAGTGGTTTTACGATCCGGTATACGCGGAAACGGGAACGCTCACATATATCGGATTCTGCAATACGAGAGTGACGGGCGCGGCATTGCGAAAGGCGCTGGATCTGAGGAGCACGGCGATAACGGTAGAATACCGCGAGGAGAAGTTCTATTTTCATTGCAAGGGATTGGGAGAAAACCGTGGAATGTCGGTAAACGCTGCGATGTTTCTTGAAGAGAACGGCAAAACAGCCGAAGAAATTTTAAAATTGTTTTATCCCGGCTGTGAGCTGAAACAATAAAGCAAAACACCCGCGCTTTCGCGCGGGTGTCAGCTTGTAGATAAACCCCTAAAATGTTGATCTAAGCTAGTTTTATAACATTGATCTTGGCTACCTTTACAATGTTGACGAGGGGCTGTTTATCAAAAAATTTCAAAACCGTGCAGCGCTTCGCGCTGCACTAGCCAGCCCCACTCGGCTCCGCTCTGCGCTTCGCGCTCCGCTACTCCGAGCGTGACTGCTTTTTGAAATTTGCAGTCACCCACGCAATGTTGTCCTTGGCTCGGTAGCTTGTGATCAAGTTTGACGCATAGTTCTCGGCTTAAAATAACTTTTTCTATAAACTGAAACCCGCGCCTTCGCGCGGGTGTTTAATTTAATATTCCTTACCTCTCCTGATCAGCTGCCTGATATACGCAAAGGTCTTCTCTTCCCCATGCTTCGCCAGCATTTTCAGCAGCTTCTCAAGCAGCGCCGAGGTCTCCGGATGAATCTTCCGGTGTGCCTTTCCGTGAATAAAATACTTCAGCGCACTGTCATCACGGTAGTTCTCCCCCTGATAGATCTTGCTTGCCGCCACCCTGTCGCAGAACATCTCCACAACATACTTAAGCGGCATCTTCACGGGCTCCATACGATGTACCTTTGGATTATAGTCCGTCCAGTACTCGAAATGATGACGGTTTCTCCCCTTGTGGTGCATCCACGCCAGCGAATACCCGTACTTCTCGCGCTCCGCCTCGTTCGGGGAACGCGTCCCGAGATAAAATCTGGCTCCCGGCAGAAACTCCGCCGGCGAATATTTTGAAAGATCGTGCTTTAATCCCTGCCACAGTATGCCCGCCCTCGCACAATGAGCTATCACGGTGTGACGGTGCTTGGTTATGGTTTTAAAGTGCAAAAAAGCGGACTTAAACGACATAATTTACTCCCTGTACATTGAATTGAAAACCGGGCGCAGATGCTTATACAAAACCAGCGAAACCAACGCCGCGATCGCGCCTTTAACGAAAGTAAACGGCACGTTGAATATCAGCAGACATTCCGCCAGATCGTCAACGCTACTAAGAATTTTTTGATACATTCCGACAATAGCCTCCGTGCTCCAGCCGATCATACCGTAAAGCGGATAAATAAATAGGTAATTTGAAACAAATCCCATAACTGCCATAACAGCCGTGCCCACAACGCCCGCAATGACCGCTCTTGAAAATTTCTTGCATCTGTGTGCAATAATTCCCGCCGGAACTACCAGTGACACGCCCAGAATAAAGTTAGAAAGCTCGCCGATGTACATTGTTTTTGATGTTATGCACCCCAGCAAATTTTTGATGAGACACACAAAAACGCCCGATACGGGTCCCATTGTGAATGAAGCCAGCATTGCCGGCGCGTCCGAAAAATCGAAGCTGATAAAGCTCGGCATAATCGGGATCTTAAAGCTCAGAAACTCCGCCAGAACATACGACATTCCCGCCATCAGCGCCGTGAACACCAACCGGCGCACGTCAACACGCTTCCCTGTTTTCTTTACGTTTTCCATAAGTAACTCCCTTTCCTCGGGAAAAAGAGAAACAGAAATCCCGCACGGTATCTCATACATCAAAGCCCGGACAGCCGTTCGACTTGCCAAGTATGAATACCAACGCGGGGCGCAAATATTTTTTGAATATTTGTGTTCCATTTCTTTCATCCGGACTTTGACCGTCGGTATCGGAATTTCACCGATTCAGCCGAGTGCTGTGCCATTTGCACCGCCCCCGGGTCGCGGACTGCGAAGCATTGCTTCTCACCGCCGGTGGGGAATCTCACCCCGCCCCGAAACAGATTAAATTAAATTCGAGCTTTTGCTCAAATATATTATATTACATTCCCATCAATTTGTCAAGTGTTTTTTGCGAAAAAAATCAAGACATAAGAATTTTCCATATCTGATCGATCGTTAAGCCGCTTTCGATCATTCTGTCTATCTCTTTTTTTCCTTCTTCCCTGCATTTTTCAACAAAACCGGTTTCGATACGTTCCTTGAAACGGCGTTTACATTCCTCTTTATAAAACCGTTCAATTATTTTTCTTGAATCGGGGTCGAGCTCCTCAACGCTTCTGCCGAATGTTTCCTTAAACCACGCTTCAAAGCCTTGCCTATATCCCTGTTCGTATGCAAACCTTATCCCCGAAAGTTCATCACGTTCAGTCTTCTCTCTGAGCCGTTCTATCTCTGCTTCCCTTTCTTCGGGGGTCATCTGACGAAAGATCACTTTCGTGCCATCTGAGGTTGTTCTTACAATATCAGCCATTTACTTACCGTCCAATTCTGAAAAAGATCATATTTACAATAACCCTCACCCGATGACCTCAAGCATGAGATCAAACGCCGTTCTGAAACCGTCCAAAAAAGCGGGCTGCTGATAATCGCAGCATATCTCAAACAAAAGCTGATCGAACTTCTCAGCCTGATTTTCGGACAGGGCAAGGCTCTCTTTGAACTTTCGGATCTTTGCCCATCTCTCCCGATCCAAGCGGATATCCGGCTTTACCCGGAAATTGCCATCCAGATACTCCAAGAAGATCTTTTCAATAATGCTCATTGTCAAAACTTCCTTTCAAAAAGTACTTGACAAGAAAGCCATCTGATGTTATAATAAATTTCAGATAGGGTTTCCCTGTCGGTATATAATCAGCGGTTGCAAACTTTGGTCGGGGCGCAGCCGCTTTTTATTTTTTGTCCTGCAAATACGCTATTATTGCGGCTCGAATTGTTGAAGCCTTGTCGGTTTTGTTTTTTTCACAAAACTTTATTAAATCTTCATGGGTCTTAGCATCAAGCCTAACCTTAACATCGTATTTCAATTGAGTTCCCGTTTTAAACGGTCTGCCTTTTTTCTTACCGTTTTCCTCCGTATTATCACGTCCTCATTAATTATATATTATTGAGTTCCAAAAGTCAACCGCTTTTATAAACATCGTAAAACTGCACAAAAT
>JAIEDJ010000091.1 GCA_029068025.1 Oscillospiraceae bacterium
GTTAGAATATGCGGCTGTGTTAAGCGTTTTTCCCCACTCGAAGGAAGTTCCGCCGTACATTAGCGCGATCATAGTTGAAATAAGGAATATAAACAGATAGTAAACGGCGGCGGCAATTATTATGTACAATATTTGTCCGCAGAGCCATTTCACGCGGCTGGTACGCATAAGGACAAACGTCTGATTTCTGTCGGTAAACGGAGCGTTGCAGAACATCAGCACTACGGGAAGCGTGAAGATCACTTTAAGGTATGGATGAATGTACAAAAACGGGAAGATTACCAGCGGATATTCCGTGCCGAGCGCGGCGGAAACTCTGCTCATATCATCGGCGTAGATCATTATTATAACAATAAGCAGAGCCGCTATCGTCCACATCCTGTAATCCGTCTGCCATTTGCGGAAGTTCTGGAGCGCAATTGAAAAAACGGTTTTAAGCGATCGCATTCTGTGTCCTCCTTTCGACGACCTTTGCGAATACCGACGCAAACAACGCGGATATCAACGCGAAAACAGTTCTCCGTAGATCCACATTGCAAAGCCGTTCAAATCAAGAACCGACAGCGCAACAAATTGAAGATTAAAAAAATCGGGCAGCAAAAGACTTATTCTTTCCAACGCGTAACAAAAAACAAACGGCGAGCATATTGCGATGTATCGGCTTGGAAAAAACGCCGAAAGGGTCATTCCCGTTACCGCCCACATTCCGCAGCTTGAGCCAAAGATAAAGATTCTTTCGATCTCCGCGAGGAACGGCATGCCCATTTTAAAGAAGATGTCCCCAACAACCGTTGGCGCGTTGCTTTCTGGGATAAAAAACGGCTTTGATGAAAAAATTATCGTAAAAGTTTCCCAAAGAATTATTCCAAGAAAAACCGTCAGCAGCGCTGAAAAATAGCACATAAAAATATTGGATGCGGCGTATTTCCGCGCACTTTTGCGCGTGACTGCGCTCATTGTCACTCCCGAATTCCACTCATCGGCGAAGTTAGCCGCAAACGGCAGTGCCCCAAAGATAACAAACACTTTCCTATAACCGCCGAAGTACAGCATGAGCGTGACGTCGGTCTGTATATCAATGCCTCTCACGAAACCCATGTTTACTACAAATACGCAAGTCGCCAGAACCCCTGCCAATCCAAGATAAAATTGAGGCTGACGCAACAATTTATAAAAATATGATCTAAGCATTTTTCACCTCAAAAGCTGCTCCCGTAGCGCACACCCGTTTCGGCATAAAAAAGATAAGCGCATTGTTTTTCCATATCCCACTGTTCGCCTTCCTCATAGCCGTAAAAGACCCAAGCGGGAACATAGATTACCTTGCTGCTTGTACGGTCGTTTACATCAACGCGCTCAAAAGGAACATACTCCAGGCAGCACTTGTATATGACCTGTTTTGTTGAATTGACACGTTTTTCAAGAAATTCCCGAAGCGTGTCCGACGCTTGCTTTGGCGAGAATTTTATAGGCGCGACTCCCGACGCTTCGGGTGCGGGTTCGCCAATATCCTTTGCGACTAAGCGAAAAACCTCGTTCTTATCAACGTATGCGACAACGTTCATTCCTTCAGCCGCAGTCCCCCCCATACCGTTAAAGCGTATAGAACCATCGTTTACTTTTATTCCGTTGTATTCAAGCTGATAGATCAACCCGTAAAACTCCTGTTCCTCAGTCCACGGTACCGCGGGATCAAAATAACCGTCTCCCTCCGGTTTTGTAGCAAAGTTTCTGCCGCCGCCTTCAAACTCATATACTCGGTCAGCCCGTTCTTTGGATATAGGGATCACCAGCGGGTCACCGTAATTTGTGATCCCCAGCACCTCAAGGTACTCATTTGCCCGCCGAATCGCATCCTCCGACGGAAAAGACAGCTGCTCATCCGAGGCGTACCGCCGCATTCCGACATATGTGTCGCCTACCGAACCTTGCATATATTCATTCCAGAAATGGTATCCGTTTGTGTAGCTCAAATAGCCCTTGTCGATATACAGGTTTGTGTTGCGGCGAGTCGTTGGACCGGCGACGGTGTAAATAAACGTATAGGGATTTGGGTCGCCTATCGGTTCTGTGGACAATTTGTACGATTGGTCACCCAGAAAAAAAGACACCATTTTTTCTCTGTCCCAAGAGCTTTTTTTGTAATGGTTATTTTAGGCACCTCCGTCGGATATTCGTCCGGGATCATGTAATCAAGAGTGATCTCGCCATACTGCGCCTGTACATGGTGGTCAAACGGCTCCTCGGTAGACTGCTCCGGCAAACTCACGGAGACCGCCCCGTCCGGATAGCACCCCGACAGCATAACTGCCGCCAAAAGCATTGAGATAAATGCCGGTATTTTTCTCATATTTTCCTCGCTTTCAAAGTTAATGCCTGTGAATATCCGCTTGACCGTTAACGCGCAAACGAAATCGAAATAATGATCTTTTACAGATATCAAAAGTATTATGCTTGCCCTGTTATACGTTGAACCGCATCCTTACAAGGTTTGAGATTCTGAGGATCATCGTATTCAAGGAATTCTTCAAAAGTGACGGTCGTTACGGAATACGCCAGCTCTGTC
Source organism: Oscillospiraceae bacterium (assembly GCA_029068025.1). Lineage (GTDB taxonomy): Bacteria > Bacillota > Clostridia > Oscillospirales > Ruminococcaceae > CAG-115. Next base: position 2,567 of record JAIEDJ010000091.1, read on the forward strand.
AGCTCGTCTTTGCTCATACCATCGCTGACCAATTCAAGGAAATATCCGTTATGCGCCAAGCCCAGCGTTGTCTTTTCATCATTTTTGCCGACCGTCACGAAGCCGTCATTTTCCGAATATATCGACAGCATTTCAACATCAGAGTGTTCACCGAAGATATGTCCCACAACGCCTTCCGTTATCAGATTTTGCCAAACTACCACCAACATATCGCCGCGCTTAAAATGAAGCCTTAAGCTATCGTGATAAGAACCAAATACCTGACAACTTGTAAATATCCAGCCGTCCTCTTCGGGCAGCCAATATATTTCTTCAAACGTGGTTTTATCCGTAGAGTACGACTCAAGAAACAAATTGGTTTTTTGTGAGGTCTCTTCAAATCGGAAACCTCTGCTCTTTGCTGCGCCATACGCCGTCCCGCCGATCAGCAGCGCGAACGCGGCGAACATTGCGGTCACGGCATATCTGGCTCTCCGCAAAGTCCAGCGCTTGTCAACGCGGTTCCGGCGGAGATCCCGCAGCATTTTCCGCTCCCACAGCTTATACGAAAGCGAGAATCTGTGCTTCTTTTCGACCTTCATCAGACGTTCCGCCCGCTCGTCACAAGTTTCTTTAAACGCCTGCGCCAGCTTTTCTTCAAATTTCATGATCGAGCCCCCTTTTATGTAAGATCTTTGCAAACCTCTTTCGCGCCCGCTGAACGTATACGCGGATATTGTTTTCGGAAATGCCCATCGCTTCACCTATTTCTTTGGGAGTCATCTCTTTGAATAAATACAGGTAAAGCAGCTCATAGTCTCTGTTTGACAACTCATTCAAAGCGCTCTTGATCTCCTCGACCGTCACGCTCGAAAGAGCCGATTCCTCAACACGTTCATCCGAGCTTAACTCATATTGCTCTTCGATATCCTCCGTCGGATGGCGGCTGCGCTTTCGCAGAACATCGATAGATCTGTGCTCTGTAATTGAAGCGAAATAATTGCCCCTTTCGTAACAGGGTATTTGTGAAATTTTTACAATATTGTTGATGATCCACAAAAAAGCGTCCTGAACAACGTCTTCCGCGTCCGATCTGTTGTGCAGAATGTTCAAAGCGATCTTAAACATCATCTGTCTGTATTCCGTGAACAGCCCGCTCAGCAAACTATCGTCAGTTTTCGGCATCGGCTCACCCCCGTTCCAATATATTATACATCTGTTTTGAAAAAAAAGCAATAAGGCGGCGATCCAGCCAGAACCGCCGCTCTTATGCCATTATAAAAGAAGCGATTTCTCAACACATTCACTTGAGCTTAACTCAATTGCTCTATAATATTCTCTGTTGAATGGCGGCTGTGCTTTCGCAGAACGTCAAAAGATCCGTACTATATAATAGAAGCGAAATAGCAGTCCCCTTCGTAACAGGGTATTTGTGAAATCTTTCAAGATTGTTGATGATCTACAAAAAACGTCCTGAACAGTGTCTTTTGCGCCGGATTTATTGTGCAAAATGTCCATAGCGTTCTTGAATATCATTTGTTTGTATTCCGTAATCAGCTCGCTTAGCAGACATCGTCAGGTTTTTCCTGCATCTCGCACACCTCCCTCGTTATTTTGATTCTCATTATATCACAATAATTCTGATTATATTAAAAAACTGCGGCAGACACGATTTCAGGCGTTTTGAGTTAATGTCAAATGTAAAAAGTTTTAGAATTTTTTTAGAAGTCCGGGACTGACACAAGGAATTTTTCTAAGATGTCAAGGAAAAAAAAGTCAACCCGCGATATAAGCGGATTGACGATGTGTAATATCGTGACATGAAGGATTTGGACATTCACGTGCATTTTAAAAAATTGATGTCCATATGACTCCCAAATCATAGTTATACATTTCCATAATAAGCCTCTCCATTAACTTCCACAATAGCCTTGAATGCGTGGGCATCATGGGCATGATCCGGATTTCCGTTAACCCCGTAAGCGCTTAACGCGTCCGCTAAAACATTTGCGATAGTTTCAATACTTGTAGTTTTATCAATACGGTAAATTTTGTGCACAAGATATCTTCTCACCACTTCCGCATCAAAATGCGAAATAAGTTTTTTGCCGATTTGTTTTTTTACCTCGTCGTTTGTTCTGTTGCCAAACCAAGTTCTGCTATCCTCGATAATGAGTTCTATCATGTGTCTTGAATCGATTCCTTTATAAAACAAAACAAAACTCTTTTTCCAATATTCCTCGCGATCAGGAACCCCGCAATAAATCAGCGCGATATTGTTTTTTCGATCTATTGTCCACTGATGTGGTATCAAAATAGAACTCTTCCAATCGCCCGGGTCAAGAATGTGCGCTTCAACGAACATCTCTTTTTCCTCTTCTGTTAAATATGCATTTTCAAACGCCATAGCAAATACCTCCTAAATTTCATCGAGCCGTGCAAACAGCGCAACTATCACAACAACAGTATACACCATCTATTGCCAAAAGTCACATGATAGTGTGTAAATAACACAAATCCGGCAAAATATAGATTTGTACAAAACAACCCTACGCAAAGCGTAGGGTTGTTTTGTTAAACTGGTGTGAGATCGTGACCAAAAAGATTTCGACAAGATCAACATTACACAGAAGATCAACCCCGAGCGTTTTTGCGGTATTTTGCGCAAAGCGCAAAATCGAATTGCCATTAGGACAATTCGAGCGAAAGCCATTGCGTTTAACAAATCCCCCTTGCAAAGCAAGGGGGATTTGTTAAACTGGTGGTGCCGCTGACCGGAATTGAACCGGTACGGATTTTACTCCGAGGGATTTTAAGTCCCTTGCGTCTGCCGATTTCGCCACAGCGGCATGTGCTGGAAAATTAAGGCAGAGCCTCAATTAATTTGCAACGTACTTATTATAGCACAAATTTACCGTTTTGTCAAGGGGGATGTGCTTTTTTATTTACTCACAGTAAAAAATGAATCGCATACAATGTGTTGTGAGAGAATTAAATTTGTACGCGGAGGGATTATCTATGAGGATCTTGGTGATCGGCGGGGATAAGCGAATGGACTATGCAGCGGAAAAACTGTCGGAACAGTATGAAACAGAACAGTTCCAAGCCGGCGACACCGCTGCGCCTGGACGTTTCGGCGCTGTCGTACTGCCGCTGCCGCTTACAAAAAACGGTTCTGACATCTTCGCGCCGGCGCTCAAAGAGCCGCTCGGATTTGAGATAATAGGAAAATTCGCCGAGGAAGGCGCACTGATATTCGCGGGCGGAGAGTCAAAAAAGCTCTCGGACTTCTGTGCCGAACACAAATATCGGCTCGAAAACTATTTCTCGCACGAAACGCTAACACTGCGAAACGCGGCACTCACCGCCGAGGCAGCCTGCGCTATGCTCTCGCAAAGCACAGACGGAGCGCTTTTAAACAGCAGGGTGCTGATCACCGGATACGGTAGGATAGCGAGATTCCTTGCGGCAAGGCTGAAAGCGAACGGCTGCGCTGCCACGGTTGCGGCGCGCCGCGCGGAACAGCGCGAGACCGCCGTACTTGACGGCTTTTCTGCCGTATCTGTTGAGGATATGTCTGAAACGCTCGCGAATTATGATCTGATCGCGAACACTGTGCCCTTTGCGCTGTTTACCGAGAAAGATTTTCGCCTAATGCGCGGAGATTGTGTATTCATTGAGCTAGCCACGCTGCCCGAGCAGCCCGTGCGTTCATTCGCCGACAGCTGTGGTATCAAATACATCTATGCATCAGGACTGCCGGGAAAGTGTTCTCCAAAGGCGGCGGGGATATATATTGCCGAAGAAATCACAGGAGCATTGAAAAGAATTTCAGATATCGCGCAGCTTGCGCGCCCAACAACATAAATAACACTGAAAGGACAGAACTTATGAGCGATATAGATAAACTTTCGGGACTGCGTGTGGGATTCGCGGTCTGCGGCTCGTTCTGTACGTTCGCCAAGGTATTTGAGCAGCTTGAGGAGCTGGTCGCTCTCGGCTGTGAGGTTACTCCGATCATGTCCCACAACGCATATTCCCTTGACACACGCTTCGGAACAGCGCAGCAGCACGCCGCGCGGCTCTATGAGATCACAGGCAAAACCGTTCTGCATGATATAACCGCAGTTGAACCAATAGGGCCAAAGAAGATGTTCGATGTGCTGGCAGTCGCGCCCTGCACAGGAAACACGCTCGCGAAGCTGGCGCTTGGGATAACTGATACCCCCGTCTGCATGGCGGTAAAAAGCCATCTCCGCAATCAGCGCCCCGTAGTGATCGCCGTTTCCACAAACGACGCGCTTTCCGGATCGGCAAAGAACATCGGTATTCTGCGCAATTACAAAAATTTCTACTTTGTACCCATGTTCCAGGATGACTGTCTCAGCAAGCCGTTCTCAATGATCGCGGATTTCTCAAAGCTCCCGCAGACCATTCTGGAGGCGCTTGACGGCAAGCAGATACAACCGGTATACACAGTAAAATAAACGGAAACAACTCCCGCGAAGCTGATCCTTCGCGGGAGCTGTTTTTTGCTGATCAATAATAATACCAATCGCCGCTTGCCTGCATATTCTTGCAGTTGATTATATACTTGCCGTCGGTGCGGTTATATGGAGCAAGGAAGTAGCTCCAGCTGCCGCTTCTGCCATAGTTGCCGACTTCTATCATATACTTTGTGCCGTCGATCTCTATTTCGCCCCAATAATGCTGCCAATAGCTGGACGGCCAGGTTCCGCGCCAACCGAGAACCATATTCGCTTCGTAACCAAGATAACGCATCATTGAGACCATTGCGCCGTTATATTGCGCGCACTGTCCGGTTTGCTTGTTGAATATCGCGTCGACATAAGAACTTTTTGCTATCTTGTTCCAGTCGCTTGTTGTCAGTGCGTAGTTTGTGTTTCTGTTTATCCAGTTGAGAGTATAGCGCAGCTTGTCCGAGTCAGTCATATCGTCGGTGAAGTGCTCCTTGGCAAACTTTTCAAGAGTGGCGATGTCATCGCTGCTGAGCGTTACCGCCGCATGCAGCGAATTGGTCTGCTTCTGACTGTCCGTGATCGTGAAAGACAGCTGATCTGTCTTCTTTGCGTTGCGGAGAACACTCTGTTCCTGAGGCTTCTGAAAGGAATTGATCTCTTCGCTTTGCGGACTGTATACCAACTGTCCGTCGTATCTTCCGAACGCTGATACGCTGAACGTATGCTTGTCCGTCGGAGCGACATCAGTTATCGTATATGTTGTGCTGCCACTCTCACGCAGATCAGCGGCGATCATACCGTCAACGTATACAAGATACCCCTCGGCATTGGGGGTGCTGTTCCACGACAAGGTAACTGAACTTCCGCTTGAAGTAAGATTCACCTTCGGCGCATTCAGCGTGGTGGTTACGGTACGTGATTGTGAGGATGTGGTGTACAGCTTTCCGTTATATGTAGTATGAGACTGAACAATATAATGACAATTGCTGAGCTGCGGCGCTGTGGTATCGATAAACTCATTTCCCGATGCGGTACCGATAAGCGTGCTGGCACCGTTCTGATCGTCCTGGCGGTAAACGTTTATTTTATCGCAGCTCACGCTGTCCCATCTCAAAACATTTCCGGCAGCCTCCTGCCGCGCGGTAAAGTGATTTATCGGAGCATATCCTATTTTAAAGAATATCGAACGGCTGCCCGTATAATTGCCCTTAAATGTGATCGTGCCGGTGGAATAACCGATATTGGTATTATTATCGGCAGTTATGGTGTAGTCAGCGGATTCTCTCAGCGTCCGAAATCCCACCGCAATGTCAACACACGGAAACGTGGGCTTTCCCGTATATTCAGCTATGCCGACATTTACTGTAAGATTTGGTATATCCTTGATATCAAGCGGCAGTATCGTAAACGTCGCGAGCGTTGTCTGACCACTGTACTCGCCTTTTCCGACAGCGACAATTTTTCCCGTTCCGGCATCGATGTTATACCTGTAGCCGATGGTGTAATTCTCGCTTTGATACTCCTCGCTTATCCAGCCTGTCTCGCCGTTGGTCAGCATATACTCGGGTTGGATCACTCCTCCGGTATAAGTAAACACGGTCTCCTTGAGCTTGACACCAAGGTTAAGAGTGGAAACGTCCTTGCCGTTTGACGACGCGTGTGCGGAAAATGTTCCGTTTATGGCGAAAAACGCGCACAGCGACACGATGACCGACGCCGCCCATAATGTTAATTTTTTCATAAGAACTCCTTAACTTTAAGAGTCAATATCTTATGGCAGCGCTTCCTGCCTTTTGGAACATTGACACTGTATTGTTTGTTGCGGCCGTATTTTTTACAGATAAAAGAAGAACTTATGAGAAGATATACTTGTGATTAAGATTAAAAATATTATACCATATACTTGCGGTTTTGTCAATGATTTGACAGTATTTAACAAATTTCCGCAAAAAATGACAAAAAAAAGAGGCAAGATCCGGAGTCAATTCTCCATCTTACCTCTTAGAGCTTGTTTATTATCTCGAAGTGCGCAAATTTCGCAGTAGATTTTGCGTATTTCGAGGCGTTTTTTCGCAGACGTACTTTATGTACTTCAAGAAAAAACAACGAAGAAATACGTAAAAGATACAAGAAAGATGCGTACTGAGAGATACTAAACATGCTCTTATTTCCGTGCACCGAGATCTGTACTTCTGACCGCCTTGCGCACCTTCAGCACGAACGCGGGCGAAACGGAAAGCTCGTCGATCCCCATTCGCAGAAACGCTTCCGTAAGGGCGGTATCCGCTCCCAGCTCTCCGCAGATGCCGATCCACGCGCCGTGCCTGTGGGCATTTTCCGCGCTCATTTCTATCAGCCGCAGAACGGCTTCATGGTGCGTATCTATAAACTGCTCTATATCGGGATTCTGCCTGTCGCACGCGAGAGTGTATTGGATAAGATCGTTTGTTCCCACGCTGAAAAAATCCACCATTGGCGCCAGCCTGTCGCTGATAATTGCGGCAGCGGGTGTTTCGATCATTATTCCAAGCTCGATATTTTCGGAAAATCCTATCCCCTGAGCTTTCAGCTCCGACTTGACTTCCCCGCAGACCGAAAGGATACTCTCAAGCTCCGAAACGCTTGTGATCATTGGAAACATTATTCCGAGATTCCCGAAAACAGAAGCTCTGTACAGCGCCCTGAGCTGTGTTTTGAATATCTCGGGACGCGTCAGGCAAATGCGTATCGCACGGTATCCCAGTGCGGGATTTTCTTCCTTTTTAAGACCGAAATAATCTACCTTCTTATCAGCGCCGATATCCAGCGTGCGAATTATGACCTTCTTTCCCGCCATGCTTTCAAGCACTTTTTTATACGCGTTGAACTGCTGTTCCTCGGTCGGATAATCTGAGTTTTCAAGATAGAGAAATTCGCTGCGGAAAAGTCCGATCCCTCCCGCGTCGTTTGCGAGGACTTTGCCTATGTCATTGACCGAGCCGATATTCGCGTATACGTTTATCTTCCTTCCGTCAAGCGTGACATTTTCCTTTCCCTTGAGCGTCTGGAGCAGGCGCTTTTTTTCTTCGTCCGTGCGCTGTTTTTCAAGAAATCTTGCGCGTGTTTCCTCGTCGGGAGCCACGAAAAACTCTCCGGTATATCCGTCGACGGCAGCTTCATCGCCGTCGCTTATTTCGGCGAGGAATTCGTCGCCCGCGCCTATTATCGCGGGGATACTCATATTCCGCGCGAGTATTGCGGTGTGCGAATTGGACGACCCGTGCGCCGTGACAAACGCCAGCACCTTGTCCTTGTCAAGCGCTACCGTTTCACTGGGGGCAAGATCGCTCGCGCAGATGATCACCCTTTCACCGGTATCGTTTTCAGCTGAGGGATTCCCCGAAAGAACGTTTATCAGACGGTTGGAGATATCGCGGATGTCGGCGGCGCGAGCCTTCATATACGCGTCGTCCATAGCCGAGAACATATCCGCGAAATTGTCGGCGGTGACTGCGACGGCGTATTCCGCGTTTACGCTTCGGCTTTCGATAATATTTCTGACAGAATCGTTGTAATCCTCGTCGTCCAGCATCATCTGATGTATTTCAAAGATAGCGGCGTTAGCCTCGCCGACCTCCTTCAGCGCCTTGTCGTAGATCTCCTGCAGCTGTTTTACGGCAACCGCCTTCGCCTGCTCAAAACGTGCCTTTTCGTTTTCAATATCCGTAACACGAACACGCTTTACCTCCGCGTCGGGCTTCTTGAATATCATGATCTTTCCGACGGCGACCGCTCCGCATACGCCTTTTCCCTGAAACCTTTTCATTTTTTCACCTCCGTATCGTCAAATTTTCCGTGTTATCCGATCAAAAATTGTGTTGGAAAAACGATTCCAGCTCAATGGCGGCCCTTTCCTCGTCCGCGCCCTCGGCGGAAACCTTTACGGTATCACCGCACTTCACGCCCATACCCATGACCGCCATGAGCTTTGTGGCGGCGGCGGTCTTCCCGTCCTTTTCGAGAGTTATCACGCTGTCATATTCCTTTGCCTTTTTCACAAGCAGACCCGCGGGTCTCGCGTGAATACCGACTTCATCTTTAATTGTATAAGAAAATGTTTTCATATCCGTTACTCCTTATTTTAAAAAATTTCAAAATTCTCACTTGGCGGCGTTTTGCGCGTAGCGCATAATGCGGTCAAGTGAGAACCAGTCAAAATTTTTTCTTGAGAAAAAATTTTGACTTTTTTGAAATTCATGCGTATTTAAGGCAACACCGCACAAAGACCGCGCTTCGCGCTTTGCCGCCCACTTGCTTGCACGCATTATGCGCTTTGCGCAAAACGCTTTTCCGTCATCTTGCACAAATCATCCTTGAACGCATTATGCCTGCGGCCAAACGCTGCGTCAGCCTTACTGCGTCGGATTTGTACAATCTGACGAAAAATCTGCTGGCGCAATTGGACGACAATCTTTGTGCGGTGTTGCCTTAAAATATTGATCTTGGCTTGGACGATTTTGCCGCACGTTTGCCGCGTTTATCTTAGTTTTTGCCGAATTTCCTCCAACGTCGGATATGAAGGGATCGCGCCGTATTTCCGGACGCTTTCCGCACAGAACGCGTTTGAAAAGTCAAGGCATTTCCGCTGCTCGCGTTCCTCCATGTCCGAAAGCGTTTCGGCGGTCATTCCAAGCTCGTTCAGCATCCACAAAAACGAGCCTATAAATCCGTCGCCCGCGCCGGTGGTGTCCTTGATATCCACCGCGGTAGCCTCGCTCACCGACACGTTATTTTCGGTGAACACATACGCGCCCTTGCCGCCGCAGGTATATACGATCATCTTTACATTGCCGTTAAACAGCTTTGGGATACCTTTTTTATGATCTCTTTCTCCCGTGATGAATTCCAGCTCTTCATCGGAGATCTTCAGAATATCGGCAAGCGGAATAAACTCAAGCACAGTCCTTTTCAGTATAGCCGGGTCGTCCCAGAGCTGAAAGCGCAGATTCGGATCAAAGCTTATGATGCCGCCCTTTTTCCGCGCCGCGTCTATCGCGGAATAATGCGCGCTCTTCATCGGAAAATCTCCCAGAGAAACGCTGCAGAAGTGCAGCGCGAACACGTCCTCAAACCACTCGGCTCTGATCTTGTCGGATGTGAGGAGCATATCCGCGGAGGGCTTTCTGTAAAACGAAAAGGTGCGGTTTCCGTCCCTGGCAAGACTTACAAAGGCAAGCGCCGTGTTCGCCTTATCGGTCCGCGATATACAAGAGGTATCTATGCCGTATTCGGCAAGCTCGCGCATTATTTTATCTCCGAACGGATCACAGCCAAGCTGAGTGATCAGCCGTGCCGAACCTCCCAGCCGCGCAAACGCGCCGCATACGTTTGCGGGCGCTCCGCCGAGCTTCGGAGAAAAACCGGATACCTCATAGAACTCGCAGCCGACCTTGTCGGGGATAAAATCGATCAGCGCTTCGCCTATTGCTATAAGTCTTTTATTCTTCATAAATGTCGACCTCCATGCTGTTAAGCTGACAGCCCGTTAAAGATATTCCGAGCGTTTGAAGCTTTATGGATTCACTGTCGGGATAAAATCTTGTGCTCAGAACTTTTCTGCCGCCGTCAAGATAGATCTCAAGCGATGACATATCGGCGATAATACGGATATCCCCGCATTTTTTCAGCACACAGCTGCGTATTTTTCTGCCGCCGCCGACGCTCTCATCTTTGAATTCAAGCCGGAATATTTTCCCGTCACAGGTGAGAGAAACGGCGTTGTCAAGCGTTATCTCAAAGCTGCCGTTTGCTTTCCCCAAAAGCTCACAGCACAGCGGAACGCGCCTGCTTTCCCCGTCAGGAACGGAGAATTCCTCACCGCGCAGCCGCTCCAGCTCACGGATCGGGTTTTGCAGCACGGTACCGTCCTTTGAAACGGTGATCTCCCTCGGCAGCGTCAGGCAGTGCTGCCAACCGAGCGGCACTGTCGGGTTAGTATATGGGATATCCCCGATCCCCATCCAGCCGATCAGAATCCTCCGCCCGTCGGGCGCGGAAAACGTCTGCGGCGCGTAAAAATCAAAGCCGTGATCCCATTCTTCAAAGCCGTTGAGATCATCTCCGTTCACATGGAAATATCCCGAGCTGTAGACGTTCTGATTCGCCGCCTCGGTATGCGGCAGACCCTGCGGCGAAACGCTCAGCAGCCTGTGTCCGTCAACCTCGAACATATCCGGGCACTCCCACATATATCCGAAATCCGGCACGGCCAATTTCTTTTCAAACCGCCATTTATCAAGCTCGTCCGAGCCGTAGATCAGAACACAGCCCTCGTCACCGAGCGTTCTTGCGCCGAGTATCATATAATACCTGCCGTTTTCCTTCCATACCTTCGGGTCGCGGACGTGGCAGGAGCAATATTCGGGATAATCGGAGTTACGGAGCAGAACGCGCTTTTCGGAAAAGCTCCGCCCGTCCTCAGAAGATACGCGTATAACGTTCGCGCCGCGTCCGTTCGTGATATAGTCATGATCTCCGCTTTCCTTGACGTTGCCCGTGTAGAACAGCTTCATCACGCCGTCCGCAACTATCGCGCTGCCCGAATACACGCCGTCCCTGTCCTCGGGGATATCGGGGAACAATGCCGTTCCGACGAATTCCCATTTTAAAAAATCCGCGCTTTCATAATGTCCCCAGCACTTTTTTCCGCTGCCGTCCGCGCCGTTCGGAGCATACTGAAAAAACACATGATATCTGCCATTGAACCAACATAGCCCGTTAGGGTCGTTGAGCCAGCCGTGCGGCGGCTCAAGATGCAGCCGCTGCCGCCATTTTTTTGTCATTTCGGCAACCTCTTTCCACTGTCAGAAGCTCGTCAAGGCGCTTTACCCCTGAGC
>JAIEDJ010000092.1 GCA_029068025.1 Oscillospiraceae bacterium
ATGCGCGTTCATTCCGCTCTTGAACGCGGCCTCCTTGTCGTCCTCCAGCGCGTTGGCGGTCATGGCGATGATCGGCAGATCCTTAACATCGTTCCTTGTCAGCGAACGTATCGTTCTTGTAGCCTCGTAGCCGTTCATAACAGGCATCTGCACGTCCATCAGAATAGCGTCATAGTAATTTTCCTCCGCCTTCTCCATGATCGCCACCGCGTCCGTTCCGTCGGGCGCGGTATCAACAAGGAAGCCCGCCTCCTCAAGAATGACCTGGGCTATCTCGCGGTTAAGCTCGTTGTCCTCTACAAGCAAAACACGCTTTCCCTTGAAATCCGCCTTTGTCCATTCGGGAGTCGTTTCATGCTTTTCATTCAGATTGTTTGCCGCAAGCAGCACCGTTTTCAGATCGGACATAAACAAGGGCTTTGCGCAGAACGCGGTCACACCCGCTGACTTTGCCTCTTCCTCGATATCTGTCCAATCGTATGCGGTCAGAATGATAATGGGAGCTTCATCGCCTATAGTGGCGCGGATCTTCTTTGCCGTTTCCACGCCGCTTAGTCCCGGCATCTGCCAGTCGATAATGAACGTGTGGTAAGGATCTCCCTCGTCAAGGGCGTTCTTGGCGCGATATACCGCTTCTTTGCCGGAGGTAGTCCACTCGGAGCGCATTCCGAGCTGTTTGAGCATTTTGCAGGTGCTGTCGCAGGTGTTAAAGTCGTCATCGACGATCATCGCCCGCAGTCCCTCCAGTTCCTTGACCTGTTCATCGACATGCTTTGTATCCTGCAGCTTTAACTCAAGCTCTACGGTAAACGTGCTTCCCTTTCCCGGCTCGCTCTCGACATTGATAGTTCCGTTCATCATCTCCACGATGTTCTTTGTGATAGCCATGCCGAGACCCGTTCCCTGAATACCGGTCTGCGTCACCGTGAACTCACGCTCAAACGGTTCAAAGATATGCTTCACGAACTCCGGAGACATACCGATACCGTTATCCTTGATGATGAACTGATAATCACCGTATCCGTGACGGAACGAGCTTTTTTGTATTATACGGAAGGAAAGCGTGCCCTCGGCAGGAGTATACTTGACGGCGTTGCTGAGCAGATTTATAAACACCTGATTCAGCTTGAGAGGATCGGCAATAATATCCTCGTTGATGACCTCGTAGGTGTCTATAAACAGCTCAAGCTGCTTTGCCTTGACCTGCGGCTGAATTATATTGACCAGATTATGGATCATTTCGGAAATATTACATTCCTGTTCCTTGATCTGTACCTTGCCGCTTTCGATCCTGCTCATATCAAGTATATCGTTGATCAGACTGAGCAGATGGTTGCTGGAAGCAAGTACCTTCTGAAGGCAGTCCAGAACCTGATCCTTGTTGTCGATATGACTGACGGCGATCGTGGAAAAACCGATGATCGCGTTCATGGGCGTGCGGATATCATGGGACATATTGGATAAAAAGGTTGTTTTCGCGGCGTTTGCGTGCTGTGCCTGCATAAGCGCGTCCTGCAGCGCCTGAGTCTGTTCTCTCTGCCGCTTGACCTGTTCCGTAATATCCTTTGAGATCACCATGACCATAATATCACCGGTACTCTCATCTTTGGTCATAGCGAAGGACTGACGCACGCAGATCGGCTCGGAATCGAAGCCCTCGCTCCAATATTCCGCGACGACCTCCCTGTCCCCCTTCTCGAAGTGCTTAAGTAAATGCTCCGTGTTAACAATAACGGAATAATTCTCAACAGATTCCGGCAGCACAAACTGCTTCCATTTTTCAAAAAGCTCAGAAGCCCTGCACGGAACCGACAATCCCACACGCTCAAGAATATGTACGCTCTGCCCGTCTATTTTCCCGATGATTTCCTGCTCGATCAGATCCTTTGTCAGATTAAACTCGCAGTTGCAGAACGAGCTTGACATAAGCGCGACCTGATACTGCTGCTCCTTACGGTTGGCAAGCGCCCTTTCCGCCCGGATACGCAGTTCCTTTTCCTTAAGCTCCGTAATATTCTGACGGGTAAACAAAACCTTGACGGCCTGACCGTCTTTTCGCTCCAGACAAACGGCGTTTATATGCTCCCACTCCGAACGACCGTCCATGACCGCGTGACGTTCATATCGAAGATCGTTGTGTTCCGCCATTGCCTCTATGATAGAGTCACGGCTCATAAAATCCATAAACTCCTGCCGGGACCCCTCCTCCGTAGCCTCGGCAAAATGCTCTACAAGATCCCGATACGGTCCGCTGTCGGGGATCGCGCCGCCCAAGGGCTTTGTTCCCGCCAGATAAGTATAGGTATCCTGTTCGAGATCCACCATAGCATATCGTGAAAACAGCGTATTTGCGCCGCTTCTGATATATCCCATTTCGCGGTTTTCCTTTTCCAGCTGCTTGCGTCTGCGTCCGACGCGGAAAAGGATGAAAGCGATGTAGGCGGCGAACATAACGACAAGCAGGATCTCCAGCTGTATCCCGGCGGAGTTGCCGTCCGCTATCATGCTCTGGGTTATTTTCTTCGGGAACGTCTGTACAAAAACAAAATCGTTTTGCGGCAGATATGTAACACATATATTATCGGTCTTGCTCGAACGGTCACATACAAACACGCCCGTGCCGCGATTGTCAAATATCGTTCTGACCCGTGCCGCCGCGTATTTGTCGATCATTTTCGACTCCGTCAGCGCATCAATAAGATGTCCCTCATATTTTTTGCCGTCGGAGCTTGCGATCACTCTTCCGTCGGGTTCGCAAAGAAATACCTGAGCCTCCTCACCGAAATATGTGGTGGTGAGCATATCCTTTAAATATTCCTCGGCCGTGAAAACGCCGCGCAATATTCCGATTATCTGACCGTTGAATTGAACGGGAGCATAGAAGCACGCCGTTGTTTTATTGAAAAAATGCGGATCGAATACTATATCAATACCGCTGTTGCCCTTGATGCCGTCATTATAGAACCACCTGCCCGAAGCGTCGGCGGTTTGTCCGTCTGAGGCGTGATCAATGCCGTTGACATCCGTAAACATGATAGCGTCAAAGTGGGAGCTTTCCTCCATTCTCTTAAGCATCTGCCCGGTGACTGCGGGTTCTGTCAGACCTTCTCCCACGAAATACGCATATGTATCGATCTGTCTCAGCGCGATGTTCAGCTCTTTGTCGAGATGCTCAGCTTTCAGCTGTGCGGAATCCGCCGCATAAGCCATGTTTTGCTCCTTGGTGCGGCTGCCTGTCTGCATACTGAATCTTACAAACAAAAAAACAATAGCCGCCAAAAGAAGCGCTATATAAATAAACTCCCGTACGGATACCTTCTTCTTTTTCATGCCTATCTCCTTGTGTTGTTCCTATCAAACTATGAGTATCATTTCCCATAATAATTATATCACAGCACAAACTTTTTTTCAAGAAAAATTTTAATTTTCACCTGTTTATCACAATGTGACCCACCTCGGAACAGATAGTCGAAGTTCAGCATATTATCGCCTTTTTTGCAACCTTTTTGAATAATTGATATATAAATCGACAAAATAAATTCAGCCTGAAAAAAATTTTTTATCCCACAAAGGAGTTGGAATCGTTCAATGATCGAATCGGATACAATAAAGCTGCTGAGGGAATGTGACGCGGGAATAAAGATGGGCGTTTCAGCTATTGACGACGTTCTGAAATATGTGCGCGATGATACGCTTCGCAAATACCTTGCGGACTGCAAGAGCGAACATGATAAACTGAAAGAAGAAATTCAGATCCTTCTGGACGAATATCATGATGACGGAAAAGACCCCAATCCGATGGCGAAAAGTATGTCATGGATGAAAACAAATGTGAAGCTGGTTATGAATGAATCGGATGAAACTATTGCCGATCTGATCACGGACGGATGTAATATGGGGGTAAAGTCTCTTAACAAATACCTGAATCAATATAAAGCCGCCGATGAAAAAACCAAGGACATCACAAAACGGCTGATAAATCTTGAAGAAAAGCTTGCTGTCGATATTCGTTGTTATTTATAAATAAAACAGCCATTGAGTTCCGAATTCTCCCGGGAGAATGGGAATCAATGGCTGTTTTTAGAGCGTGTTCACATAAACCGAAATGCCCGGATTTTGAAGCGGATTTTTCGCAGAACAAGGCGAAAATTCGCAGACGTACTGTATGTACTTCAAGAATTTTCAACGAAGTTATACGAAAAATCAGCCAAAAGACAGGCGTTGAGCGTTAATGTGAACACGCTCTAGTTTAATATGCTGATGACAAGGTTTAAGTAACCCGCAAAAGTCACCCAAAGAAGATATGGGATCATCAGATACCCTGCCGGTTCCGATATCCGATAGAACTTAATGGTCGTTTTAAGGATCAGGATCCACAGGATCACAAGCCAGATAAACGCAAACAAGTACAGACCCCAATTGAAAAAGATGATAGACCAGAAAAAGTTAAATATAAGCTGAAGGCCGTATGTGATCAAGGCGGAACCGTTTGGCTTTTTGGATGTGACCACCGGAAATGACGCGATCCCCATAAGAATATACAGGATCGTCCAGGCAACCGGAAAAAGCCACCCGGGCGGCGATAACTTCGGCTTGTTTATTGTTTCAAATGTCTGCATACTATCCCGTGTCAGAAGCGCGGAAAGAACGCCGACCGCAAGCGGTATGGCAATGCAGATGACCAGAGTTTTCCACTGTTTTCTCATTAAGATCCCCCCACACTACTTGTATGATGAGATCTGCGCTTTTATTCTGTTGATAAGACAAAAATTCCATGAGGATCATGTTTAATACTTATCCCACTCAGAGTTTCCTTACAAAAATATAGGTAACTGTGCGGAAATAGGCGCACTTATTGCAATAATCTAAAGTGGGATTAGTATAAGC
>JAIEDJ010000093.1 GCA_029068025.1 Oscillospiraceae bacterium
TTAGTCAACATTTAATGGTTTTATCCACAGTAGTCTTTGATCTCTTTACGTCCGCCGTCAGATCATATGCGGGATCTGTTTCGATGAGAGCGTCGTTCAGTTCGTTGAATTCGCGGATCCCGCTGTCTATCAGCTTTTCAACTGTAAAATCAAACCCGGAAGAGGGATAATCGTTATATTCCGCGAAGCGGATAAACGCAAAACGTTCATATTTTTCCAGTCTAAGTCCCACCGCCATTGCAACGACATAGTGCAGGTGCGGGCTTTTTATTTTGCCGTTTTTAAACTTGCTTGGGTTGTAGTTTATCATATCATTAAGGGCGTTGCAGCTGATCGGCGCGTCGTTGAAGCACTTTAAAATAAAATCTCTCGCGAAGGCTTCTCTTGTTTTTTTAGAGCTTTTTATTTCGCTCTCAAGCCTGTTTTCCAGCTTTATATACTCGATACGCGGATCGTCGGGGATCTCCTTGGCGAGCGTCGTGCTTTGCATAAATTCTCTCGGCGGTTCGATTATGTGTATATCGATCTCCGCTCTGCTTTGCTCCAGCCTTGCCTTAGCGCTCTCGTAGTCCTTTGTCCGTTTCTCCTTATTCATTTTTACCAGCTTAAGAAAAGGACTTTGTTCTTCTTCCCCGGGAGTGAGCGGACGCGGCTCGGTGTTTTGACTGAGCCACTTTCTCGGCGCGGTGTGGGCAACATGATAGGCGAGCGGATAAGGATAACAGCTGATATCCTCCGCGCCGAGCATAAAAAACGCTATGCTCCGCACCCCGCGCTTTTTGGCGCAGTTAAGCACTGTTTCATAGCAGCGTGTGAGAGTGTAGTCCATCTCCGATTCGGGCGGAACGTATTCGGTGTCGATCCCGGGCGGCGGAAAAAGCTCATCCTGGGGGAGAATATCATAATATTCTTCGTGCAGACCGGGATCGTAAGGAGCGATAGGCTTATACACAATATAAGGCTCGACGCAGACATGGAATATGTACTTTACATTAAGTCCGCAGCCGCTTGTTACCGTAATATTCGGAAAATCCATTCGTGTTGGAGGAAAGCCGGTGTCATGGCCGTCCATGAGATCCGTTCCGAATATATAGGCGTTGCCCTTGTTTGATGTATACAGCGCAGCGATCTTCTTTTCGTCGGCTTGACGGTATACGTACCTTGTGATCTTCGGTATCCGTTCGTCGCTTATCATACGCGGAACTGCTATCGCGTCAACCTTGAGATCGAGGAGCTCATCGGAATTAACGCACTCTTTAAAATCAACGGGCATTTTTTCCTCCGTTCAAGGTCTACAATTTTTTTACAGCATTTTTCAGACGGAGCAATAGATTATTTTATCTCGTTTGCCATAGTATAGAACTGATGATATATACCGCCTAATTCCATAAGCTCATCATGGTTGCCTTCTTCAACGATACCCTCGTCCGTGAGAACCAATATCCTGTCGGAATTTCTTATGCTTGACAGGCGGTGCGCGATAGTGAGTGTCGTACGTCCTTTCGCAAGCTCGGCAAGCGACTTTGCCACGGCGTATTCGCTTTCGTTATCCAGCGCGGAGGTCGCTTCGTCCAGAATTATGATCGGCGGATCTTTCAGGAATACGCGCGCAATGCTTATGCGCTGCTTCTGACCGCCCGAGAGCTTCACGCCGCGCTCTCCGACATAGGTATCGTATTTGTTCCTGAGTTCCTGAATGAACTCGTCCGCGCCTGCGCGCTTTGCCGCTTCAACGACTTCTTCATAGGCAGCGCCGGGTCTGCCGTAGGCGATGTTGTCGTAGACCGTCCCGGAAAACAGATACACGTCCTGCTGAACGATACCGATGTTCTGCCGCAGGCTTTTCAGCGTGAAGTCCTTGATACTTTTTCCGTCGAGGGTGATATCTCCGCCGGACACATCGTAAAACCTCGGGATCAGATTGCAGAGCGTTGTCTTTCCGCCGCCCGAGGGGCCGACGATCGCGAGCTTTTCTCCCGCGTGAACGGTGAGATTTAAATGAGTGAACACCTTGTTGTGATCGTCGGGATACTCAAAGCTGACATCGGAGAACACGATCTCGCCCTTCGGATCTTTCAGTTCTTCCGCGCCGGGTTCGTCAAATATCTCGATATCGGAGTCCATTATCTGAACAAACCGCTCTATTCCCGTAATGCCGCGCTGAAACTGTTCCGCGAAGTCTATTATCTTGCGGATCGTTGTGATCAGCGTGGAAACATACATAACATACGCCACCATATCGCCCGGAAGTATCCGCCCGTCTTTCAGAAAAAATCCGCCGCCTATGATTATCGTCAGATACATCAGTCCGTCAAAGATCCTTGTCGAAGTGTTGAACAATCCCATAAGAAAATATGTATGGGTCTTTATTTCCAGAAATTCATGGTTGCCGTCCTCGAATTTTTCCGCTTCAAGATCCTCGTTTGTGAACGCCTTGACCACCTTCTGACCGAGCAGGCTGTCCTCTATCCTTGCGTTCAGCTCGCCGATCTGATGGCGCTGCTTTTTGAACGCGCTGCGCATTCTCTTGTTTATTATCCTGCACACCACCGTCATTATCGGCACGAACATAAATACCATCAGCGTCAGCTCGAGATTGACCCGCGCCAATAT
>JAIEDJ010000094.1 GCA_029068025.1 Oscillospiraceae bacterium
ATGAGAGATCCTGGATAGTGGCGATTCTTTTCATATTTCCTCTTATCTAAAAGAAATTTCAAAACCGTGCGGCGCTGCGCGCCGCACTAGCCAAGCACCACGGCTCCGCACCTTCGGTGTTGCGCCGCGGCGCTTGCTTTTTGAAATTTCGCTGCCATATTGAAACGTTGTTCTTGGCGTGAGAGCTTTTGCTGTTGTTTTATAATGCTATAAAAAAATTATTTTAACAATTTCAAAATTCCTATTAAATATTGTTTTTGGCATAAAATAACTTTTTTACATAATGCAATACAATATAATTATAAATCCGCAATGCTTTTTTGTCAAGGATAAATCGACATTTTCCGAGCAAAATATTTTAAAAATATTCTGCGGAGGAATTTTTATGGAAAAGATCGCTTTTTTTGACGCAAAGCCTTATGACAAGGAGTGGTTCGACAGGATCAACAAAAACTTTGAAATACGTTACTTCGAGGGCAGGCTCCGTCCCGAGAACGCGCGGCTTGCGGACGGCTGCAAAGCGGTGTGCGCTTTTGTGAACGATGTTATAAACGCAAAGACCATAGATATTCTCGCGGAGATGAAGGTCGAGGTCATCCTTATGCGGTGCGCGGGTTACAACAATATCGCGCTGAGCGCCGCGAAGGACAAGATAAAAATACTGCGCGTGCCCGCGTATTCGCCGTATGCGGTGGCGGAACACGCAATGGGGCTTATCCTCGCGCTCAACCGCAGGATACCGAGGGCTTATATCCGCACACGCGACTTTAATTTCAGTCTGGTGGGACTTACGGGCTTCGATCTTCACGGAAAAACCGCCGGAGTCATCGGCACGGGACGTATAGGACAGGTATTCATTGACATCTGCAAGGGCTTCGGAATGGAGATACTTGCACATGATCCGCGCCCCGCTAAGATCGATGGCGTGGAGTTCGTCGAAAAGGAGGAGCTGTTCAAGCGTTCAGATATAATCTCGCTACACTGTCCGCTGACACGTGAAACGCGCTATATCATCGACGAGGGGGCAATAGCGCTGATGAAGAAGAGTGCGCTTATCGTCAACACCTCGCGCGGCCAGCTTATCGATTCGGACGCGCTGCTTTCGGCGCTCAACGAAAAGCGCATAGGCGGCGCGGCACTGGACGTTTACGAGGAGGAGAGCGGGCTGTTCTTCGAGGACAACTCGGACAAGATCGTCACAGACGAGGTGATATCACTGCTTGTTTCGCGTCCGAATGTTATAATCACGTCACATCAGGCGTTTCTGACCGAGGAAGCGCTGCGGGCGATCGCGGAGGTCACCTTGCAGAATTTTGAAGATTTTTTGCAGGGCAGGGAGCTTGTGAACGAAGTGAAGGCAAATCAGAATTAAGGCGGACTTGCGCTTCGCGCGGGCTGCCGTAAAATTTTTATTATCCTCTTGACAATTAAGTTCATATATGCTATAATATATGCAAAGATGAACAAATGGAGGCGGGATCATGAACGGAACTTATATCGCTATTGACCTTAAATCCTTCTATGCCTCCGTGGAGTGTGTCGACCGAGGTCTCGATCCGCTGAAAACCAATCTTGTCGTAGCGGACGAGGGGCGTTCCTCAAAGACTATCTGCCTTGCGGTAACGCCGTCGCTCAAGGCTTACGGGATACCGGGACGTCCCAGGCTGTTCGAGGTCGTGCAGCGTGTCGATGAGATAAATCTCGAAAGAAAACGCCGTTCTCCGGGCGGTATGCTGGGCGTGAAGTCCTGCAACTCCGACGAGCTTTCCGCACACCCTTCCTATAAGCTGGACTATATCACCGCGCCGCCGCGTATGTCAAGGTATATGGAAGTAAGCTCGCGGATATATCAAATATATCTTAAGTACGTCGCGCCCGAGGATATACACGCTTATTCGGTCGATGAGGTCTTTATTGACGCTACAAGCTATCTTAAGGCGTATAGGCTGTCCGCAAGGGAGTTCGCTATGCTGCTGGTGAACGACGTTTTTGTATCTACAGGTATCACCGCGACGGCGGGGATCGGGACTAATCTGTACCTCTGCAAGGTGGCTATGGATATAGTCGCAAAGCATATCCCCGCCGATAAAAACGGGGTTCGCATAGCAAAGCTCAACGAGATCAGCTACCGCAGAATGCTGTGGGATCATCGTCCGCTGACCGATTTCTGGAGAATAGGCGGCGGTTACTCGAAAAAGCTGGCTCAATACGGAATGTTCACTATGGGCGACGTTGTGCGGTGCTCTATTGACAACGAGCGGCTGTTATACGACCTGTTCGGGGTGAACGCGGAGCTGCTTATCGATCACGCGTGGGGATATGAGCCGTGCACCATAGCGGATATAAAGTCATACGTTCCCGAAAATCACAGTCTGAGCACTGGACAAGTGCTTTCCGAGCCGTACAGCTTTGAAAAGGGAAGACTGATCGTCCGAGAAATGGCGGATATGCTGGCTCTGGATCTTGTGGACAAGGGGCTTGTTTCGGATCAGATCGTACTTACGGTGGGATATGATGTTGAAAATCTGATGAACGCGGAAAAACGCGCGGAATACAGCGGAAAAATAACGGTCGATCACTTTGGAAGGCTGCTGCCGAAGCACGCTCACGGATCGATCGATCTCGGGCGCAGAACGTCGTCCGCGCGGATGATCGTCAAGGCAGTGACGGAGCTGTATGACCGCATAGTAAACGAGCGCTTCACGGTTCGGAGAATGTACGTTGTGGCGAATCACGTTGTTCATGTATGCGGCGATGAGCAGGCACTGCAGGCGCAGCCGGTGCAGCTTGATCTGTTCACCGACTATGAGGGTATCGAGCGCGAGGAACGCAGTCTTGAGCGTGAAACGCAAATGCAGAAGGCGCTGCTTAAGATCAAAAGCCGGTATGGCAAAAACGCCATTCTGAAGGGTATGAATTTTGAGGAAGGCGCTACCGCCATAAGCCGAAACGGTCAGGTGGGAGGGCACAGGGCCTGATCCGGAAACTGTATCGGGGTGATCGTATGGAACGGGAGCTTATAAATTATCCGTATAAGGGTTCTCAAAGACCGGGGAAAATGACGCTGTACGCTCGGGCGGCGCAGTTTTCGCCGTTCGCGGCGCTTACGGGATATGACGATCTGCTCGCGGAGTCCTCAAGGCTCACAGAGGAGCGCCGAGAAATATCAGAGGACAGGGCGGAGCATATCCACGAACATCTGTGTATGATCGCGGAGAGCTATCCGCAAAGGATCGGGGCGAGGATCACGTATTTCGTTCCGGATAAGAACAAGCGCGGCGGGGCTTACGAAACTGCCGAAGGACTTGTCCGTCAAATAGACGAAGGTGAGATGGCGGTCATTTTCGACGACGGACGCGCCGTGCCGATAGAGGATATTTTCGATATCGAGCTTTAAACAAGTTTCCCAAAAAGATATTTTAGCCAAGAACTGCGTGCCAAATTTGAGCACAAGCTCCAAAGCCAAGATCAACAATTTAAACGCGCAGGAGAAATTTCAAAAAGCGGTTCCACGCGGCGGAGCGGAGCGCCAAAGGCGCGTAGCGCAGCCGTGGGGGATCGGCTAGGCGGGCTTTGCCCGCCGGTTTTGAAATTTCTTTTAAATAAACAGCCCCTCGTCAACATTGTAAAACCGGTCAAGATCAACTTTTCAAGGGTTAATCTATAAGCTGACTTGTTTTAAAACAAGATTTGACTGTTAAACAAACATTTCCCTTTAATATTTCTCGGGCTTGTGAAAATAATAATAGCGCAAAGGGAAAAACGAAATTCGTTCGTTTGGCGGTATGATCGTTTTAAAAATGATCGAAGTTTTTGAATGTAAGTTAAATACCGCGAATAAGACCTTTGCCATTAAATTTGTTATCAAGGAGAAAACTATCATGGCTAACAAACAGTCTAAGGCTAATCTTAACAACATCAAGATGCAGGCTGCCAACGAGGTTGGCGTAACCCTGAACAACGGCTATAACGGCGATCTCACCGCAAGACAGGCAGGTTCTATCGGCGGTATGATGGTCAAGAAGATGCGTCCAAAACTCACATTAAAGTTCTGGCGACGAAACATGAGAATACTTAATCATGGATTTGAAATTACGTATTATATTGCAACATTATTTTGAGAATCGTAAAAAAATAGGGGATGTGGAAAACTCCACATCCCCTTAATATTTATGTTAAGATAACTTATACAATTAAGATCAAACGTATCACTTTGTTGTCTTCTACACAAAATGCAAATAAGCTACCGAGGAGAACTTGCATGGAGTCTCCTATATCACTGATTGAACTTTTTCATTATATCATCAATATCTAACTGTAAAGCCAAACATATTTTAAGCCAGATCTTCCATGTTACGGAATGTTTGCCGCATTCAACACTGCGAAGGTAGGTAGTGGAAATACCTACAAGCTCTGCCAGTCGTTCTTGAGTTATCCTCTTCTCTTTTCGCTTGCTGCGGATCAGTTTTCCAAAGTATTTTTCGGGCTCTTTAGAGTTCATTACTTATATCTCCCATTGACATTTTCAGTTTGTAAATATGAATATAGTAAAAAAATACTTGTATAACTATAATGAGGAGCAAAATAACTTGCCCCCATTTAGTTATTTAAGAACATATACACTTTTTCCTTTAAATTATACTATTATCTTGTTAATAAATTCAAGTACCTTTTCCTGAGATGTCGAAATCTTGCGCAACGTGTAATAAGTTTGTATGAATTCACAAAATGTTAATGTTGTTTTTGGATAATTTTACATCTATATTGTTCAACAAAAAAGGTAGCTCCTCGGTAACGGGGAGCTACAAAAATTATTAAATTACCCAACGGGATTAATGTATCACTTCTTCATCAACTCGTTTACGCGCCTCCTTACAGCCTCATAGTCATACCCTGCTGTCTCAAGCCTTTGTTTGCGTTCATTACCATTCCCCCACTTGCCAACAATAACCTCTTGGGCAATTTCATCAACAGATTTTTCATTAACAGATTGAATGCTGGATTCGTTTATCCACCCGTGCACACCCACTCCATCTTGTGAAATAGCATGATAGGGATGTTTTGTATTTAACGCAATGATAGTAATTTTCACCTTGCTAATTTTACAAATTTCTCTGGTTGAATTAGCCGCCGAACTGCTTCCATATACTTCTCCACCATTAAATGTCACAATATCGCCTATTTTAATTTTATCAACACTTACTTTATTTGAAGTATTTGTGTTGGAGACTACATTATCATTAACCTCAAACTCCACTGGTGGCAAAATAAAGCCTTGGAAAACCAAAGCCCCACTATTATATCCGCTGCTTTTCTTATAAGTACGCGTGACAAACCTAACCCCACCATAATCGCTCTCGGAAGTAATTATGTCTCCATTAGGTTCGATTTTCTCCACGACCGCGACATGCCCACAACCATCACTTGGATTGCGCACTTTGCCTTTTCTCCAACAAGCAACTGCTCCTAATTGTGGATTAGGTGAACGTTTGTCG
>JAIEDJ010000095.1 GCA_029068025.1 Oscillospiraceae bacterium
CAATCATATTATAACCTACTTGGAAAAATTTTTCAAGGGCTTATGAACGACTTTTTCAAAAAAACAAAGATAAAGTTTTGTTCATATTTTTGTGCACTTTTCACAAAAAAAGCCGCCTAAAAAGCTGCCATAAGGCAAAAAAATTGTGAAATCTTACAACATATAGACACATGATCTCCAACGAGATCTATATGTTGGGTATGCGAGCGCATACTTTGCGCAATTGTTCACAAATCGCGCCGCGGCGTGATATTCAACAGGTTTTCAACAGTGCTGTTTGTGAAATATGTAACAAACACAAGCGCAAAACGATCCCCCGCCTTTTCAAGCGGGGGATCGTTTGGAATAAACCTATAAACCATCAAGCTGACACATCAGCTGACGTATCGGAAGTCACATCAGCCGATTCATCGCCTGATACACCGGATGAAACATCGGATGATGTGGCACCGGACGGTTCCTTACCATCAAGAGCGTCAAGGAAGTCCTGCAGATGCTCCTTGTCGTAGACCTTGCCCTTAAATACAACGGCAACGCCGCTGTTGATAACATTAGTCACGCCGCTTTTATTGATATTGCTGTCGGGGAGATACAGTCTTGTGCCGCCGCAGCCGGAAAAAACATTGCTCAGCGAAACGTTCTCGGGCAGCAAGATCTCCATGTCGGGCATGTTACTGAAAACGGTGTCAAAATCATACTCGCCGGACAGTGACCCGCCCCTCGCCCCTTTTATTCGCTCCGGGATCTCTACTTTTTTGGAGGTTCCCTTGTATTTTATTATGCTTACGGATTCGGTCCAAAGTACGCCTAAGAACTTATACTCAAAATCCGATTCAGACGCGTACGGCACGGAATCCCAGTCTGTGAGCGGCGCGTTCAGTGCCTCCTTGCGGGCTTCCGCATAGTTGAATTCCGAAGCCTTATACGACTTGCCATTAAGAACGATATTGCCCTCATAGCCGTCAAAAGCCTTTTCGCCTATCGACAGATTTCCGTGAAGAACAATGGTGATAAGTCCCGTGCAGCCCGTGAAAGCATAATCCTCAATGAACCGAACCTTATCGGGAACGGTATAAGCCCCCTGATAAGAGCGCGGAACTCCGTACAGAGTGTAATGGCCCATGCCGAAAATATCATCCTCTATTTTCAAGGTGCTGTGACCGAGCTCGCCGTCCTCGAATGGTCTGGGATCATCCGCGGGCGGGGGATCCATCGAATTGAACACTTCCAAAAACTCGCTGTACTGCGAAGCATTATATGTCGTGCCCTTATAGGTTATGCTCTTGGGTATGCTCTGCTTGTCAAACGCGTCTTTAGCTACATTTGTAACACTGTCGGGGAGCGTTATCGCGTCCACATCGGTGCACCACGCGAACGCACCGCTTGAGATGCTCTGCACACCCGTTGAAGGCAGATTCACCTTAACATTTTTGCAGCCTTTGAATGTGTTTGAGTCAAAGCTCATAGTATAAGGATAGTTCTTATAGAAATATTCTTCCAGCTCCTTGGTGGGAACCTTCGGCTCGGTCACATACAGCGTCACATTCTCACAGTTTTCGAAACAGTTCTTAATAGCGCTCACACTGCTCGGAGTACATACGCTGATGTCCGACTGTTTTGTAAACACGCAGCTGCCTATGCTTGTTCCCGCAACACCTGTCACCGGCTTACCCTCTATGGTCTCCGGGATCTTTATGACCTTGTCTTCACCGACATATTTTGTAATATATATGGTTTGTATATTTGCGTGTATTGACACTACATCATATGTCCTTCCGATCTCCCACTCAAAATCTTCCTCGTCAGCATAAGGCACTGAATCCCAATCAATGCTGCCGTCAGCATTGATCCCTGTTCCGCCGCCGTTGCCCGGTCTCTTTCCTTTGCCTGTACCGGAGCCGCCATCGTCAATCAGCCCGGATAAGTCCACCTTATCGTCGCAGCCCGAAATAGTAAGCACCGTTGCCGCACATAAAAGCGCCGCTAAGATCTTCTTCATCATATTATCGTTCCTTTCCGCACGCTCCGGAGAATATCACCACCAAGAGACGGCATACAAATATTTTTCGGCTTCGTCATACAGCATGCTTGCATCGTTATAATGACCTGTCTTTAACGCGTCATCCGCCTTCTTTTTGAGTTCATGGTATTTGTCGCGATCTTCAGCTTGTTGTGCACAATTGGCGCGGACATCGGCAAGAAATTTACCCGCGTCCGAGTTATCAAAATCCTTCATAGCACTGTAATTGAGATAACAAGCACCTGCAAAAGTCAGACCGAAAAGCGCTATCGCCGCGCCCCTGTTGAACATGCGCAGCCTTGCTTCCTCTTCCTCGCGCGATTCCCTCTCCAGGTTTTTCAGCTCCGTCCACTTGCCGTTGCTCAGGGTTCTGTGTATGGTCACATTCCCGTCCTTATCGTACTTTAAAAACTCGCCCTCGTCGGCGACAGTTTCGCTGACCATATGCGAATATTGATAGGTATGCGTGTCATCGTAATTAAACTGTTCAACTATTTTTTCGTTGGTATCAAAATTCATCCTCGTGACAAGCATGTTATCGTGAATGGGTCTCGGCGGATTACTGCTAATGGAAGTGGATATCATGTAATTTCCTACCAGCCTGTCATTCTTCGCATTCCCTTCACGCTTGGTGGAATTGATAACGCTGTATTTCGTTTCCTTTCTATTGCCGAAAAATCCGGTCTCATATTCGGTGATCGTGCCTTTTCCGATCAATACGTCTGAGAAATATCCCTCCAGCTTGCCGTTTTTCCAGGAACCGACCGCGTGATATGTACACGAGGTGAGCTGCTCGATAATTCCGGGATTCAGCTCATACTCCTCCGTGTAATATCCGTAGCCGTTCGGCTGACCCTTTTCGTTTACCTGCCCTATATAATTACCGTTTCGCGACTTGTAGGTAGCCCCTCCGGTCAGCTGTCTGTCAATAAGATAAGCACTGCCCGTGACATTGAAGTTTCCCACATAGCTTTCATACTCACCGTTAATATATCTGCCGACATCAATGCACCAGTCGTTCTCATCCAAAGTATAATACAGAAGTTGGGACGGGTCATTAAAATCGCCGTCTATCACCGTGCGGTGCTCGTCGCCTGATTCTCCTATCTCCATAGTACCCTGCCCGGAAGGGATACCGAAAGCACATTCGCCCACATAAAGTCTGACAATTCCGTCGCTGCCGAGCCTTCTTATCTCGCCCTGACCGCTGATATCTCCATTGCTCCAGTTCTCGCTGTAGTAGTACTCGTCGTCGTTGATCCAGAATGTTCCTTCTCCCTCCGGACGGTTGCCCTTCCAGTCTCCGCTGTAGGTGCCCTTTGTTCCGTTAAGGGTAAACGGCTTATCCTCAACCTCCGTGACTGCGGCGTTCAAATATACCTTGTAGTCCTCTTCAAGGCTTCGAGTGCCGTTCCCGCCGCTGCACGCCGTAAGCGTCATAGTGAACGCAAGCAGCAGCGCCGTTGCTTTTATCGGCTTCTTCATTTAAGTTCCTCCCTAAAACAAAATACATTCAAAAAAACACTTATAAAATAAGTTTAGCATGATCCGATCCAAAAATGGGTCACAAATTAGCGATACAAACTATTTTTATTCCATTGCAAAAAACCACGTTAAATCAGGCTTTCACGAAACGGATCACAAAAACGGCAAAATAATCGCCGAATTTTTGTGAAAAATAACGAAAGCTCCCCCGCCTTTTTAAGCGGGGGGTATAATTATATCAGTAGCACTGACCCATGTAGAGCCATACGCGGATCTCATCTCCGTATCTGTCGGAGCAGTCTGTTCCCATTCGGCTGAGGAAGTTCTTGTAGGTGTTGTATGTCGTATTGCGTTTTGTGGTATCCTCGCCGCTTACGGAGTAACGGTTTGTGTCGCAGATATCGACTTCGATCCATCTGCCGTTGATATAGACGACGTTCCAGATATGCGTAGGATTGGAGATCACATCCGCGGGAATGCCCTGCCGGCGGCACATGATAGTAAGGATCTGACCGTAGTCGCGGCATACTCCCGACTTCAGATCCCAGACGCTCTGCGCTCCGTCGAGAACGTTGTAGTATCTGGATCTGTTGTCATGGAGCACGTTGCTGACATAGTAATCATACGCGATATTCTGCGACAGCCAGTCGCAGATCGCGTAGAGCTTTCTGTCAGCAGACCAGCTCGGATCGGTGATCTCGTCGGACAGGGCTGCCCATTTATCGGTATCGCGGCGCCAGCCATTGATGCCGTAGTACGGATACTGAATTATATCAACATCAAGCGAGTTCTGCGGAGTGATATCATATTTTTTAATAAGATCGTTCAGGACGCTGCGTCTCGCGCGGATCTTATCAATATTCTCGCTTGGATTCCAGGTATTCGAGCTTGCGCCGATCATCTGACAGAAAAGGTATTCGTCGCCGTTTATGAGAAAGTACAGCTTGCAGGTCGTATTGTTCGAGAACGTCACAGTCACTCTGTACAGTCCGTTGGGATCGTTGATCATATCGCTTTTTATGGACTGTTTACCGAGCGGCAGCTTCTCCTTTAAGCTGACGGATCTGTCAAGTCCCTCAAGATAAGCCTCTGTTACGGAAAGGTTCTTGTTTGTGTGATCGTATGTACCCAACCATATGAGAGAGCCCTCAAACTTGCCCCTGATACCGTAGTCCGCCTCAACAGGGAGCTGATTATTCGTATCGGAAAGCGAGTAGCCGACGTTTGCCATGCTGCTGAAGTCATAAAGATAAGGAGTATAAAGCTCGGATATGTCAAGCTTCGAGCCGCCTGTCGTGTAAGCGACGAACTCCTCGGACTTGGTGTCAAGCACCTTTACTCTGTAAGTAGTCTGAACAGCAGCAGGCGCTTGTGCGGACGGCGTGCTCGATGAAGAGAGCGGAGTCTGCGCAGGCTTGCTCAAAGAGGGACTGTCCGGAACAGTGCTGCTCACAGTCGGCTTGCTTGAGCTGCTTATAACGGACGAACCCGGAACGATAGTCTCAGAGCCCGACTGTTCCGATCCCGGCATTTCGGGGACAGAGTAATACGGAGTCGTACTGTGTACATATCTGTAAGTGTATTCATATCTGTACGCGGATCCGCTGTCGGCGGAGCAGCCCGTGAGTGTTGAAGCGGCGAGCGTCAGCGCCGCCAATGCCGATAAAAATTTACGTTTCATAAAAAACCTTCCTTTTTAAAATGTCTTGGTATTTTTATTATATCACACTCGGAATTTCAACGGGATAACAAATAAGTGCTACAAACTATTTTTTATCCATTGCTCAACACATAAAAAGTCTGAAAAACATATTGTCAAGGGGCTTTTGCCAAATTTGCGGATAACGAAAAAAAAATCTCCTGCCCTCTCGGACAGGAGATTTCAGACTGTAGAAAAAGTTATTTTAGCCAAGAGCGGCGTGCTAAATCCGAGCACAAGCGCCCAAGCCAAGGACAACATTGCGTGGGTGACTGCAAATTTCAAAAAGC
>JAIEDJ010000096.1 GCA_029068025.1 Oscillospiraceae bacterium
GCCCGAGGAGGTCATAAAAAAGCTGTCGGAGCTGGGCTTTGACAGCTCGGAGGAACTGCTGCTGTCGCGCGAGATCTTCGCGGACGGAAGAAGCAGCGCGCGTATAAACGGCAGGACGGCTACCGCGGCAATGCTCAAGGAGATCGGCAGTATGCTGGTGGACGTTCACGGACAGCACGAAAACAGGATCCTGATGTCAAATGACAATCAGCGCGATATCCTTGACAGCTATGCTGGTCTTGCGGAGGATCTGGAGCCGTACCGAAAGGCGTTCAGAGAGTTCGCGGGAGTTTCCAAGCGGCTTAAGGCGCTGGTTGAGGACGAGAAAAACCGCGAATATAAGATGGAGCATTTAAGCGCCGCAATTGAAGAGCTGACGTCTCTGGAGCTTGAGAAGGGAGACGGCGAACGTCTGGAGCGTGAGCTGGAGCGCATCCGCAACGAGGCGAGGATACGCTCGGCGGTCTGGAACGCGTATGGCTGTCTTAATTCAGAGGGGGACGAGCCCGCGGCGACGGAGCTTCTAAGAAACGCGGCGAATTCGCTGCTTAAGATCGCCGACTTTGAGCCGAAGGCGGCGGAGCTTGCGGAAAGGATACAGTCGATCATTCCCGAGGCCGACGACATAGCGGGGGAGATATTCTCGCTTGTCGGCGACGAACCGGAGGATCGCGAGACGGAGCTTTCCGACAAGGTATCGGCGCTTAAGCACGCGCAGAGAAAGTATAACATGGACAGCGACGAGTTGGTGGACTATCTGGTGCAGTGCAGGGAGGAACTTTCCGACCTGTCGGGCGCGGACGACAGGATCGAGGAGCTTACCGCGCGGAAGCATGAGCTTGCGGAAACGGTAAAGGAGCTTGCGGAAAAAGTATCCGTAAAGCGTAAGGACGCTTCAAAGCGGCTTTCGGACGATATCCGCGCACAGCTGGAATTTCTTGATATGCCGAATGTGCGGATAATCTTCGCGGTCAATCCCGACAAGATCACTATCAACGGCAAGGACAGCGTAGAGCTGCTTATCTCGGCTAACGCGGGCGAGGAACCCAAGCCGCTGACCAAGATCGCCAGCGGCGGTGAGCTGTCGCGTATAATGCTCGCTATAAAGAGCGTTCTCGCGGAGAACGACAATATCCCGACGCTGATCTTTGACGAGGTGGACGCGGGGATCAGCGGCAGGGCGGCGCAGAAGGTCGGCATAAAGCTCCGCGAAACGTCGGAGAAGCGGCAGGTGCTGTGTATCACGCACCTCGCGCAGATTGCTTCCAAGGCGCACTGTCATCTCCTTATCGAAAAGAGCGTGGAGGGCGAGCGCACGTTCACGCGCATTACGGAGCTGGACTTTGAGGGCAGGAAGCGTGAGCTGGCGCGTATCATCGACGGCAGCGGCGAAAGCGAGAGTTCGCTTGCGGCGGCCGAGGAAATGCTGAATAATGTTTGATGTATCAAAAAAGCGCATTTTACAGCGCTTATGCTGTTAAATCGTAGACGGTCGGTTCCCCGCCGCACACCGCGCAAGCGCGGCATGCGGCGGGGAACTGCTTTTTGAATTTTTTCTGCACACATATTGCGCCTGGCTTGGAATGGCGCGCTATTGATGTGTTTTTCGGTCATTTTTTATAAAATGAAAATTTATGTGATTTTATTGTATTCCTGTAATGTAGTTTTTTTGTGCATAATCGCAAAAATATAAATTCACAAACATTGAAATTATGTTCAATAAAATTTATTCCTTTTTCTGGATGAAAAAATGCACAACTGCAAGTATCCTTTTGCAATGCGGTTTTGTGGGATTTATATGCCAAAAAAACCTGAAAAAGCAACAGTATATTGTGTAAACTGCTGAATTTTGAACATCTCATGGGTACACGATCAAAAAAGGCAAAGCGCCGCTGAACATCAGCTTATGCGATGCGCGGCGGCGTTTGATCGGTGAATCGGTAAATTGGGGTACGGCCGGATGGTGTGCCGACAATATTTTGTTCGAGAACAAGTTCTGATACTTATCCCACTTAGAGTTTCCTATAAAAATATAGGCAGCTGTGCGGAAATTAGCACATATATCTCAATAATCTAAAGTGGGATTAGTATGAGATCGGCGGGTCACACCTTATCTATAAAATCTTTGATATCCAGCTGTAAAACCTTGCAGATATTAAGCCAGATCTTCCACGTTATGGAATGGCTGCCGTGCTCTACACTGCGCAGATATGTTACCGATATCCCGACAAGTTCGGATAACTGCTCTTGTGTGATCTTCTTTTCGAGCCGCTTGTCGCGGATCGCTTTTCCAAAGTACCTTTCAAGCTCTTTATCCTTCATTTGAATTCCTCCTATCGTGTCTTTTATTTATTTTAGCACTTATTTCGGGTTATTTCTATTCACCGATCTGCCATAATTTCAACTATTTTTAAAACGCTCAAAATCGAAAGCTTTTTATTTTTCGTCAATTTGCACAAATAATGTGCAGACGGCAAAGAATTATGAAAAAGTATTGAAATATTTTTTCCTACTTGATTTTTTACACAATATATAGTATAATTATAATGATTGATGTTGTATAAAAAGACATATTTCAGGCAGCTGAGAGTGTTCTGAATGATTATTTCAAAGGGCGGGAATGTGAGGGATAGATTTATTCAAGTCGATATTTATACGTCCTCTCAAGCGATCGACGGGATAACGGGAGCCGTTTCCGAGTACGGCATAAACGGCTTTATTATTTCCGACGGCGCGGATTTTGAGGATTTTCTCGAACACAAGACCGACAGGTGGGACTATGTTGACGAGAGTCTGATGGCGCTTAAGACTTCCGAGCCGCATATCACGCTGTACGTTCACGAGAACGCGCAGGGGCATGAGATGCTGGCGGCTATACGCGGGCTTGTGGACGGGTTTGCGGCGAACAACGCGGACGGGTATTACGGAAATATCCGCATGGAGCTTGCGAACGTCAAGGAAGAGGATTGGGCTAACAACTGGAAGAAATTCTACAAACCGTTCCGCGTGGGAAAAAGTCTTATTGTAAAGCTGCCCGAGGAGGATTATTCCGCGAAGGACGGGGACAGGATCATCAATATCGATCCCGCGTCCACGTTCGGCACGGGGCAGCACCACACTACAAAGATGGTGATGGAAGCGCTGGAGAGCGTTGTCAAGGGCGGAGAGCGCGTGCTGGATCTGGGCTGCGGCAGCGGCATACTGACGATAGCGGCGCTGCTGTTGGGCGCGAAGGAAGCGGTCATCTGCGATATCTTTGAGAACGCTGTGGAGACGGCTTCGCATAATATCGAGCTGAACGATCTCGCGAATTTCCGCGCTGTCTGCGGAAACGTGATCGAGGACGAAAAGCTGCGCGGGGAGATCGGCGGCGGGTTTGACGTTATCTGCGCGAATATTGTCGCGGACGTTATCATCGGAATGAGCCCGCTGTTCAAGGGATTTATTGCCGACGGCGGACGGGTGATAGTTTCGGGGATCATTGACGAGCGGCTTGACGAGGTTAAGGCGGCGCTTTCGGAGAACGGCTGGATGACGGAGCGCGAGTTTAATGAAGAGGGATGGAACGCGCTGCAGCTGACGCTTGGCGGTAAATAATAAATTAGCAGTATATTGTAAAGTTAAAAACCGGGATTCCAAAGGGTGACTCCCCCGAGGGGGAGATGTCACGAAGTGACAGAGGGGCTGACCGACAGACCATTGCCCCTTTGGCAGGGTGCACGCATTATGCGCTGTGCGCAAAACGCTGACAGAGCCCCTGCCGGGGTTCGGGTGACTCCCCGGGTGGGGAGGTGTCACAAAGTGACGGAGGGGCGTGCCCTTTGTATTACATATCCGGTTGTAGGAACTGTGAACTTCGACGGAATTGCCGTTGCATGAGCTTCAGCCGTAAAGGTTGGTCTTGTAAACGCCGCTCCGCGCGAACCACGACTGATTTAAGTCCTCGCACTTCGTGCATTGGACTTAAATCAGTGTGTTTCGCCCCTAAAGCAACGCTGCACCATTTTCCCATTAAAGGTTGATTAAAGAAATATTGAAATCATCCTTTACGCTGCTGTGCGGCGTTGCTTTCCGCGGCTGGTTATTTTATGTTGGGGCTTTGCCCCGAACCCCACAAGGGGCTTCGCCCCTTGACCCCATTGGGGCTCCGCCCCAAACCCCGCTTAAGGGCGTCGCGCCCTTAAGAA
>JAIEDJ010000097.1 GCA_029068025.1 Oscillospiraceae bacterium
CCCGGACGACGCGGGCGTATCCGCCGTCGGACAGCGCAGCGGCAGTCAGCGCTTTATTACGGGTCACTCCGAATATGACGCGGAAACGCTCGACACGGAATACCGCCGCGACCTCGCAAAGGGAATGGATCCCAAGATCCCGCGCCACTACTATCCCGACGACGACCCGGGCAAGCCGCCTGTGCTCTCATGGCGCGCGCACTCAACGCTGCTGTACACAAACTGGCTGAACTACTTTGTATATCAGACAACACCGTTTGATATACAGGATCTCGAAACAAAAAAGTAACATAATATTATAAATAAACAGCACGCCGCCCGTTCTCGTTTCGAGAGCGGGCGGCGCTTTGTGTAAGAAATTCCGCTGCGGTCACTTTGGCGTCATCCAATACATATAATTTGAGGAGTATACAACATTGCGTCCATCGATAATTCCGTAATAATCGTAATAATACCAGCCGCCGTAAGTGACCAAGCGGTTATTCGCCATGTCAAAAAGCACCATCTTATTTACGCTGATCGTGATAAGGCTGTCGCTGACGCTATTCGCATACAGTGAATCGTCCTTGCCCCCGATGATGTTTTCATCTGTCAGCGCGTTATACAGAACGGTATAGTCATTCCCGCTGATGCGCAGCGTTTTGGTTTTATATATGTTCTTATTATTGAATACCGTCTCGTTCATCCTGAAAGCGCGCTTGCCGCTGAGCGCTCTGAGAACCGTACCGTTGTCGACGCAGTGGTTTTCCTTGTCCACAGTGCAGTTGTCAGCGTAATACAGCTCGCCGGAATAAAGCACAGGATAAACGTTCTGTATCAGCTTTGAGAGCCTGCCAGACGCAAGCTCATAGGAATACAGCCAGTTGCTGCCGTCAGCGTCAAAGGCGTTGAAATAGAACATCCCGTCGTCTCCGATAATATATCCGGCATTGCTTATTGTCAGCCCCTCGCCGATCCTGATGAGCTTCGGCTCGCCGCCGGCGCTGAGAGAGCTTATTTCGATAAGCATATAACCGCTGTTATACCCTTCTCTGAAGATCAGATAATCGTCCGTGATCTCGACCACCATCCACACTTCATTGTCGGTGCACTTAAGCAGAGATGTAAATTCGCGCGTTTTGGGATCGTAATAGCCCCATTCGGAATTCTCATAGGAATACCCTTCAGTGCCGTAGTAAAGCTCTATCAGTCTGAATAAATTATGATCAACAGCAAAGAAGCCGCCAAGCGCCGCATCCTTACCATCGAACTCCGCCCAGCCGGAGCTGGGGTCGACTTTTGATCCATGAATGATCAGTCTGTCGTCCTCCGTCGCGTCAAGATCTATCCGTTCAAGCTCGAAAGCGTCCTCCGCTGAAATAGTCGGCAGGAACGTAACAAATGTATCGTCCTTAAAAAATTCAGTGCCCTCGAGTATGACCGCATCGGTTTCGGACTCAAATATGCTCGGATCTATATATTCGTCGGGATCGGGTCTCGGTACTCTGACAGTATCGCCTTTGTCCTCATCCGTGATGATAAACCCTCTTTCGGTGCCGTCGGACTCGTATTTCCGGGCATAGATCCCCCAGCCGAGATTTTTGATAAACTCAAATCCGTCGCCGTTTCTGAAAACAAGTAATTTGTCGTCCGCTTCATAGTATATAAAATATGTTTTTGCTTCAAAACGGTCAAGAACAAGCACCGGACCGAAATCGCAGGCAAAATCAATATCGACTTTGCTTTGCATAGCATGCCTCGACGGAGAGATCTCTTTTCCCGACACGAGCTCCGTGACCTTGCCCCATGCGTCTATGCTGTACAATCCGTTTTTGGCGGCATATACATCCCCACTGTTGGGAAAATCATTCTGTCCGCTTACCGACAAGGTATTCTTGATCCCGGTCCACCAATTTTTTCCGGACAAATAAATGACATCGTCCTTGTACCGCATCGGGCGGGACGCATCGTCTATGGTCATAAGCACGGTTTTCGACTCAATATCATAAACGAGGATGTGGTCTGATACGGTAAAATAAACCTTCCCGTCCGCGATGACCGGCGTGGGATCGTCGTATCGTATGCTGTAAGTCCGGTCTTCCCCGGAATAAATAAGGACGCTGCTTCCCGCGTTTATATCATAAAGATAAAGCTCATCGCTGTGGTCATAATTATCCGACCGGCTTTTATATATGATATGATCCTTGTCCGTGTATTCGACGCTCCAATATCTTCCGTCCGCGCCGAGCCGCTCGATAACGGAATACGTCTTTTTCTTGACGTTGTAGATCTCCAGCGTCTGTTCCAGGGTCATCGTATCCTCTTTTATGACAACGGCTCTGTTTTCATCGATAAAGCCTTCGACAGACAGATCATCCGGCAGATCCAGCTCAATAAAGTTCAGCTTGTCAACGGCATAGGAGACCTTTAGGTCCGTGCCGATCTTTTTCTTGATGCTGTCAAGATATTCCAGCTGTGCAGGAGTGATAATATCTTCCGGTTTGATACGTTCAGAACGCATTATCGAGACGACCAGCGCAATTGCCCCTGCCATAAGCACCGCGGCGGACGCGGTAAATATCTTCCAGGAAAATTTTCTGTTCTTGGGCTCCGGCAAGTAATTATAAATATCATCAGGCTGCGCAAGATATTCTTCGGCTTCTCTGATATATTTTTCATCCAGCTCGCCGAGCATTTCAAGCTTTTCAAATCTATCGTAATTCCCCATAAGTCAGAACCCCCTTCCTTTCATATATTCCACAAGCTTTTTGCGTTCGCGCTTGAGGACGTTTTCGACGTTCGTCTGTGAGATACCAACGCACTGCGCCACCTCGGAAACGCTTTTGCAGTGCCAGTAGCGCAGCACGAATACCGCGCGCTTTTTCGCGGGGATAGTCTCCAGCCATTCGTTGACTGCCGCCATTATTTCATGGCGCTGCGCCGTAAGCTCTACGGAATCGCCGCTTGAGATCATTTCCTCCGCTTCGTCAAGAATAATGTCGATCTCTCCGCCGCCGCGCTTGAGCGCGTTCTCACGCCGAACGTTATTCAGCGCAATGTTGCGGACGATCTTCCCGACAAACGCCGGGAGATAGCTCGGCTTCGCAGGCGGGATACTCTCCCACAGCCGCATAAGCGTGTCGTTCACACATTCCTCCGCCGACTGTTCGTTTCCGAGGATATTCCGCGCGATAGTCGAGCAGTAGCTGCCGTACTTTCGGTTTACGTCCGAAAGGGCGCTTTCGTCGCGGTCGAAAAATCTACGGATGATGTCGCTGTCCTCTGCCGTTTTATTGTTTATATTTATGTCTGCGCTCATTGTTGATCCCTCCTGTTGAGCGTTGTTAATATGCTTGTAATGCCGCAGTCCCCGCCCGAATACCATGCCTCGGGCGGGGAAATTTATTGGGAGAAACAAAATGTTTTAGTTATCATTTTTCGCAGATAAGATATCCTTTCGGATCCGAGCCGCTGTATCCCCAATTGCAGCTGACAAACGCCATCGGCTGACTTGCTTCGTCCCCTGTTTCAAGTACTAAAAGCTCGTTTGCGTGTGCGTCATAGATATAGTCCAGTGTAACGCCCAGCGGTATGCCGAAATCACATTCGCCTGTCGGAGAGATGTATGTATCGGACAAGTTTGAAATAATGACCTTGTTTGTCATGCAGTCGATGAGCTTACCGTCCTCGAGCTTAAGTATCCCGTACTTGAACGCCCACATATTCAAGCCGAACCTTTCACCCTCTATCGGCAGAGTTCCGCTCTTGGAGTGAATGATGCGGCACTCCAGGATATCATCCAGAAGCTGCGAGAATGAAGGCGCGTCTTCGCTCAGCGTGTAGTAGATCAGATCGCCGTTGTAAACACACATCGGCACGCCTTCTTCGACATAAAGTTCGGCTTCGGTACCCGTGCCGAGCTCATATCTGTAGATGGAATCATTCTGAGGGAAATAGATAACGCTGCCGTCTATCGCAAAATTGCCGGCGCTATAGTATTTCGATTTTGCGTTTTTCATTATTGTAGTGCAGGGATAACCCTCTTTGTTGAGCTCGATCACGCAAAGATCACGGTAGTTTTCATAGTCAGTCCGGTCAAACAGAATGATGTTCTTGTTGGCAAAAACTACGCCGTATCGTGTGTCTTCGTTTGCTAAAGGATCGTTTTCCGCGCTGATCAGCGTCACATATTCATTTGTGTCAAACAAATACATCTCAATGTTGTTTGTTATATATGTGTGTGACACTATTGCGCGGTTGCTGTCGATGAACAGGTTTTTGTTGTCGGCGGCTAAAGTAATACCATCTGTCCAGGGCAGTGAGTATTTTACTACGTCAAGCCTGTCGCGCATGTACGCAACATTCACATCATCGCTCACGCCGAGACCCTCACGCACGCTGTCAAGGTACTGCTGCTTTTTTTCCGCCTCGGGATCGGGCTTCTCGGAGATGATGTATCCCTTGCTGCCATTAAAGCCGTAAAGCAGTCCCTCATATTCCGAATAGCGCGGTTGACCCTGTGACTGGAATGCGCGGATCAGCGGATCGTCCTCGGTCATTACCAGCACTTCGTTTGTGTGCGCGTTGTAAATGCAGAAGTTGCCTGTTTTATACTCGAACAAAACGCCAAAGTCAAACGCCATATTGTTATAGGTAGCGCGGTATATTTCGGTGACGATAGGCTGTCCTGTCGCCCCGTTCATAAGAGTTTTATTCTCATAGTAAGTGATATGTTCCTTGCCGATCAGCACCCTGATCGCGCTGATGTCTGTCACAGGCTTGTCGTCGTCTATATAACGCGCCGAAATCGGCGTTCCGCCGCCGTCGGGGCTGTCGTCATGCCAATAGCACGCCCTGCCGTTATAGATGAAAGGCTCGGTTCCGTTTGCCGCAAATTCTGAAGGCTCGTTGGAGTGGATCTTGTAGCTTCTTACTGAAAGCTCGTCCGAAAAGTACAGCATATCGCCGTTTATTGCAAAATACGAATCTGTATGGAATGCGTTGTACGATTCTGCGGTCTCCATAGCATGGGTGTTCAGATCGATCAGCCGCAGCTCCTTAAAATCGAAAAATTTGAAATCATCGCCGTGATTGACTTCAATTTCAAACAGAGCATAATCACTGGTCGTATATTTAAGAGTGATCTTAACACTTCTGCCGTCCTCTATCGAGGGATCATCGGCGGTTTTGTAAATTGTCTCATATTCGCTGCTGTTGATCTTGTATACTCTGAGCTCCGAATCGTTGTAATTGCTCAGCAGACGATCCTCGTCAATGACGCGGTATTTTTCCGGTGTCTCATCGGAGAAAAATGAATTGTCGGGAAGTGTGAATTCGATGACGTTCAGTCTGTCACGCGCGTAGGCAACGGTAATATCATCGCTTACCTTGCATTTTTCTCTGAATTTCTCCAGATATGCCAATCTTTCCGCTTCCGTTTTGCCGGAGTTGTCGGAATTGTCCTTCGAGTTGTCGATCTCGCTTGAATTGCCGGAATCATCGCTCGAATCGCTTGTGTTGGTCACGGGCGGAGGGATCGGTCTGCTGTTCAGATAGCCCGACAGAGCGGCTGTTCCGCCTATCAGCACTGCCAGACCCGCCGCGGCAGCCGCAAAGGTCTTGAACGAGAACTTTCTGCGCTCGGGTGCCAGACGGATAACCTCCCCGTCCGCCAGAAGCGGCTGAACAAGATATTTTTCGGCTTCTCTGATATATTTTTCGTCCAGCTCGCCGAGCATTTCGAGTTTTTCAAATCTATCGTAATTCCCCATAAGTCAGAACCCCCTTTGCTTCATATATTCCACAAGCTTTTTGCGTTCGCGCTTGAGGACATTTTCAACATTCGTCTGCGACATTCCCACGCACTGCGCCACCTCGGAAACACTTTTGCAGTGCCAATAGCGCAGCACGAACACCGCGCGTTTTTTTGCGGGGATAGTACCGAGCCAGTCGTTGACCGCCGCCATTATTTCATGGCGCTGCGCTGTAAGCTCCACGGAATCGCCGCTTGAGATCATTTCCTCCGCTTCGTCAAGGATAATGTCGATCTCTCCGCCGCCGCGCTTGAGCGCGGTTTCATGACGAATGTTATTCAGCGCGATATTGCGGACGATCTTCCCGACAAACGCCGGGAGATAGCTCGGCTTTGCGGGCGGGATACTCTCCCACAGCCGCATGAGAGTGTCGTTCACACATTCCTCCACCGACTGTTCGTTTTCGAGGATATTCCGCGCGATAGTCGAGCAATAGCTGCCGTACTTTCGGTTTACGTCCGAGAGGGCGCTTTCGTCGCGCTCGAAAAATCTGCGGATTATGTCATTATCCTCTGCTGCTTTGCTGCTTATGTCCGGAGCGCTCATTTTTAATTCCTCCTTTTGAGCGTCTTTATCGTTTTGCGGAATTATGATCTCAAAGAACTCAGATTCATCATAAATATTCGGAAAAGCACTTATACTCATTTGTCATACCCCCTTGTTTTTGCCTTTCTGTAAATATAGACAGAAAACAAAACAAAGTTCGGTCAATATTTTTCAAAAAATTTTAAAAATTTTTAAAAGCCGCGCGGATCTTTCACCGCGCGGCTCGCTGTCATCTGTCAATTTACCCATTTAGCGCCAAAGATGTAGTCCTTTGGATGGAGAGGATTTGTATCCTTGGTGAAATCAAATGTAAATTCTATCCCCGCTTCCTCATCGAGGAGAGTATTTTTATCAACGACCTTAAATTCGTCTGAGCCGAATATCGACCACAGAATAGTATCTCCGTCAGCTTCGTTTGGCGCAAGCCTGTCATATGGAGAGTTGGGTGCGACGGGATTAAACGTCACTCCGATCCCCTTTTCAACAGACAATGCACGGTTGTAAGGCACCTCTGTAAGAGCAACAAATGAAACACATTTTGTTACAAGTCTCCTCGGGTCATCATCAAACCAATAGCGCAGTGTAATTATGGGTTCTTCCAGATCGTACAGATCGATATAATCGCCTATTTTATCGGCATGTAGCCGCAGCTCTTCACCGAATTGAGGAAGGTAGTTCAGCCAGCCGCCGTCGGAGATGTCTCCGATATGTTCGCCGTTTTTTTCGACTTCGGCTCTGAAATGCTGAATAAAAATATATCCCGGGAATTTTTTGCTGTCCGTTCTCACTTTGTCGCCCACAAGACTTACGGTATATTCGCCCAGCGTATGTGTCTCAAATACCATGCTGTCAAGACAGC
Organism: Oscillospiraceae bacterium; assembly: GCA_029068025.1. Taxonomy (GTDB): domain Bacteria; phylum Bacillota; class Clostridia; order Oscillospirales; family Ruminococcaceae; genus CAG-115. The sequence goes on from JAIEDJ010000097.1 coordinate 7,198, forward strand.
GCTCAAACTCTTTTGACTTTTCTAAATAACGATCTTGATCGAGATAACCCTCCCACGTGTGGGCACGGCCTTCCTCACCCTCGCTGAGATCGGGAATGTCGGGGATCTCGACCTCGCCGTAAACATAGCGCGTCTTGATCTCCTTGCCGCTGTTGTCATCCGGAACTCCCGGACCACAGGTGTCGGAATCGGCATCGCCGCTTTGACTGTTTTCATCAGAGGAGAATGACTGATCGCTTTGTGAGATACCGCTGCCCGAATTGTCGCAAGCTGTGAGATTTGTTAAAATGACAGCTGCCGTAACGATTGCTGTGATTGATCTTTTCATGGTAATTTCCTTTCGTTGAATTTATATACCGGGCTGCTTGCATTGCTTATACTAATCCCACTTTAGATTATTGAGATAAGTGCGCCAATTTCCGCACAGTTACCTATATTTTTATAGGAAACTCTAAGTGGGATAAGTATTAATTATATGTAAACACGCCGTCAAGCCAATCCTGTTCAGATGAGGCGGCGACCGAACCAACGTTCTTTTCCGCGGTATACAGCTCAAACTGAAGCGGATCCGAGAATTTGAATGTGTATGTGATACTGGCTTCCTCGTCAGCTAAAGTATTCTTGTTGACAAGCGTGAACTCATCTGCTTCAAACAGTGCGGCTCTGCAAAGTGTAAAATGTTCGTTTGGAACATTGATCTTTTCGTCGATCCTTGGTTTGCCGGACTGCTCCCAATCCCAATATACACCGCAGCCCGGTTCGGATTCCGCGACAAATCCATAGTACCATTCTCCGTCCTTCAAAACGGCAAAATCAACCGCTTTGTGTACAAGTCTTTCGGGGTTGTCACCAAAGTAATAGCGCATTGCAAGAACAGGCAGTTCCATATCGTAAACATCAAGATAGCTGCCTATCTTATCAACAAGCAGAAGCTCTCCGGGCTGATATTGAGCGCCCGCGAACCCGGTCACATCGCCGGATATGCCTGTGATCACGGGTTCCTCTCCATCCTTTGTGATCTCAACGAAACATTTGCTGACAAATATCTTGCCGGGGAAGCTTTCTTTATCGGTTCTCACATCGCTCCCTACAAGCTTTATTGTGTAATCGCCGAAGGTAAGCGTCTCAAATTCCATGCTTTCAAGTCCCATTGCCACTCTATATGGACCAAAATACCCGCACCCCTCCGATGTGGTCTCCTCAACATGAAAATCGGGTATTTCGGTCTCTCCGTAAACCCCTCTCTTATCAATAAAGGGGTACTTCCCTTCATAGGGATTTATGAATTCAGGCGTGCTCTTGCTTGGCGAACTCTCCGAAGACGAATCAGAAATGTCCGAGCTTTCGGAAAACGAGTCGGAAGTATCCGAACTCTCCGAAATGTTCACGTTTTGGGGGTCGACGCTGCCCGGCGCGTCAACTCTGTCGCTGCAAGCGGTAAGTCCGCCGAGAATAAGTGCTGATGTGATGATTGCCGTGATTTGTTTTTTCATAAGTATTCTCCTTTGTAAAAAATATGTTCTGAAGCTCTGCTGTCATATACCATTCAGACTTTCTGAAATTATTTTAACACGTTTTATGATCTATGTCAACAATTGTTACAAAGCTGTAATTAAATTGTAACCGTTTTGTAATATTTCTCGGCTCGGCTGGCTTGCATAAAAAATTCTCCCCGCCAAAAACGGCGGGGAGAAAAGCTATTAACTTGGCAGCTATTACACTACCGCGCCCTTGGAAATGTAAACAGGGAAGTCGGGCGAACCGGTGATGGAGCGTCCCTTCGAGAGAGTAACGTCCTTGTCGGCGATAGCGTCGGTGAAGGATGCCTTCTCGTCTATCACGCAGTCCTGCATAACGATCGCGTTCTTGACTACCGCGCCCTTCTTTACTTTAACGCCGCGGAACAGCACGGAGTTTTCGACAATGCCGTCGATGATGCAGCCGTCCGCGATAACGGAGCCCTTGACATTGCAGTCGATGCCGTACTTCGCGGGAGCGACATCGCGTACTCTCGTATAGATCGGAGTATCCAGTGAGAACACCTCGCGGGAAATATCGCGGTTCATCATGTCCATGGTAGCCTTGTAGTAGGTCTTCATGGAGTCGATGATCTCGAAGTACTTGTCATACTTGTAGCCGAGGATCTTGAAATCGTGCAGCTTGTGCTGGAGGATGTCCGTCTCAAAGCTGTAGAGACTGCGGCACTCGCTGTCACGGATTATTCCCTCGAGGAACTTGCGCTTCATAACATATACATTCAGCGCAACGTTCACCTCGCCGCTTATGGACGGTCTTGCGAGAACGTCATAAACGGTGTTGTTCGCGTCAACATAGAGGATAGTCTGCATAGCGGTCCTTTCCTCGGAAAGAGTAGCCGTGCCGTATACGCAGGTGATGTCCGCTTCGTTCTTCTCGTGAAAATCAACGATGGGGCGAAGATCCATATTGGCGATCACATTGCTGTCCGACATAACGACATACTCAGCCTTGCTCTCGCTGATAAACTCAGCAACGCCGGCAAGAGCCTCAAGTCTGCCGCGGTACATCTTAGCGGCGGACTCGCGTCCGTAAGGCGGCAGGATGTGCAGACCACCGGTCTTGCGCGCCAGATCCCACTCGGAACCCATTCCGAGGTGATTCATCAAAGAATAGTAGTTCTGCTTGGTGATGATCCCGACCTGAGTGATACCCGAGTTTACCATGCCCGAAAGCGGGAAATCGATAAGACGGTACTTGCTGCCGAACGGAACGCTTGCCAGCGCTCTCGCCTTTGTCAGCTCGGGAAGGCATTGTTCGTGCATATTAGCAAAAATCAAGCCCAAAACGTTAGCCATACTTGCCATATCAAAAACTTCCTTTCCACATTCAACTTATATGTCCTTGGATATCATAGCCTTGGGCGGCGCTACTGCCTTATCGGATACGTTTACGTGATGTCCGATGACTGCCACGCCCCACTGGGTCTTGTCCTCAACAAGCTCGGGACGCTCGCCTATGTGCGCGCCCTCTCCGACAACGCAGTCCTCACCGACGATAGCGTACTCGATGACCGCGCCCTTCTTAACTACCGTGCCGGGCATGATGATACTGTCGTGAATAACAGCGCCTTCCTCAACGGTAACGCCCGCGAAAAGGATCGAGAAGTCGATAGAGCCGTTTATCTCGCAGCCCTCGGCAATCATGGAGTTTTCGATCTTGCTCTCGGGACCCGCGTAGTGCGGCGGCATAACGGGGTTGCGCGAGTAGATCTTCCAGCTGTTGTCCAGCAGATCAAGCGGAACGTTCGGGTCGAGAACGTCCATATTCGCTTCCCACAGGGAATCGATGGTTCCGACGTCCTTCCAGTAGCCGTCGAAGTGGTAGGCTACCATCTTTTCCTTGTTGTCGAGCATAGCCGGGATTATGTTCTTACCGAAGTCCTTTGTAGCTTCAGCATCGTTCTCGTTGTCGATGAGATATTTTCTAAGCTTGTTCCACGAGAATACGTAGATACCCATTGAAGCGAGGTTGGACTTGGGCTCCTTGGGCTTCTCCGCGAATTCGGTGATGTTTCCGTCAGCGTCGGCGGTCATGATTCCGAATCTGGGAGCCTCCTCCCACGGAACTTCAAGAACCGCGATGGTAGCGTCCGCGTTGTGAGTCTTGTGGAAGTCCACCATCTTGGAGTAGTCCATCTTATAGATGTGATCGCCCGAGAGGATAACAACATACTCGGGGTTGTAGCGGTCAATAAAGCCGATGTTCTGGTAAATGGCGTTTGCCGTACCGGAATACCACGACTTGCCGGACGCGGTCTCGTAAGGCGGCAGAACGTGCACGCCTCCGTGCGCTCTGTCAAGACCCCACGGTTGACCGTTGCCGATATACTCGTTGAGCACCATCGGCTGATACTGCGTAAGAACGCCCACGGTATCGATACCGGAGTTTACGCAGTTGGAAAGCGGAAAATCAATGATCCTGTACTTGCCGCCATACGGAACGGCGGGCTTCGCCATATCCTGCGTCAGCGCGTACAGACGGCTGCCTTGACCGCCCGCGAGCAGCATGGCAACACATTCCTTTTTAATGTGGTTCATAAAAACTTCCTCCTATTCAGAATTTTATATAATTATTATCTTTTTTTGCCGCGTTTTTTCTTGCCCGAATGAGGCTGATTCTTCACGGGCGGTTTAGCGGACGGCGTATTGACCGGTGCCGCGGGAGCCGCTTGGGGAACCTCTTCCTTTACTTCGGGAGCTTCCGCCTTGACCTCTGGGATCTCCGTAGTTTCTTCGGGAGCTTCCGCTTTATCTTCGGGAGCCGCTGTGTTTTCCTCCGTAACCTCTGGCTTTACCTCGGGAGCCGCTTTTTCCTCAACAGCCGCCGCTTCGGGAGCGGTCTCCGCCGGGATCTCATTGGAAGCGGCTTCCGGCTTAGGCTCGTCGTCCTTCGGATCGCGGATATTCTTCGGCTTCAGGAAGATCGCGGACATCGGCGGGATATCAAGCGCTATTCTGTACTGTTCTTCGTGCATCGGCTGATCCTTGGCGGTCACAGTGCCGTTGGAAATTCCGCTGCCGCCGAACTTAACGTCGTCCGAGCTGAAGATCTCCTCGTAATCCGCGTAATACGGAACACCTATCTCGTAGATCTCGTGACGGACGGGCTGGAAGTTGCAGACAACGATGATCTCGTCCTTGTTCTTGGCGATTCTTCTGAACGCGATAACAGAATTCTGGTTGTCCTCCGCAGAGATCCAGTGGAAGCCTTCCCAGCTCGTATCACATTCCCACAGCGCGGGGGTCTCCTTGTAGAATTTGTTGATCGCCTTTACATATTGGAAGTATTTGTAGTGCGGTTCAAATTCCATTACCTCCCAGTCAAGCTGTGACTGGAAGTTCCACTCTTTGTATTGAGCGAACTCCTGTCCCATAAACATCAGCTTCTTGCCGGGATGCGCCATCATATAACCGAGGAACGTTCTCATCGAGTGGAAACGGTACTCGCGCGGACCGCCCATCTTATCAAGCATGGAGCACTTTCCGTAAACCACCTCGTCATGGCTTATCGGCAGCACGAAGTTCTCCGAGAACGCGTAGTAGAACGAGAACGTAACAAGATTGTGATTATACGGTCTTCCAAGCGGATCCATGCTCATATATCTGAGCATATCGTTCATCCAGCCCATATTCCACTTGAAGTTGAAGCCCAGTCCTCCGATATCCGCGGGCTTCGTTACCATCGGCCACGCCGTGGATTCCTCCGCGATCATCAGAATATTCGGGTGTTCCTTGAAAACGGCGGCGTTCAGCTTTTGCAGGAACGCGATAGCTTCAAGGTTTTCCTTGCCGCCCTTATTGTTGAGCCGCCATTCGCCGTCGCGGCGGTCGTAGTCGAGATACAGCATAGACGCTACCGCGTCCACGCGCAGACCGTCTATGTGGTATTTATCGATCCAGTAATTCGCGTTGGAAACAAGGAACGACTGAACCTCGGGCAGTCCCCAGTTGAAGATGTGGGTACCCCAGTTCTTGTGCTCGCGCTTGAACGGATCTGCGTACTCATAGCAGCTCTCGCCGTCCCATTCGTACAGACCCGCCGCGTCCTTGGGGAAGTGCGCGGGAACCCAGTCCACGATAACGCCGATACCCGCCTGATGACATCTGTCAATAAAATACATAAAGTCATGCGGAGTACCGAAACGCGATGTCGGCGCAAAATATCCTATCTGCTGATAGCCCCACGAACCGTCGAACGGATATTCGCCGATCGGCATAAGCTCCACATGAGTATAACCCATTTCGGTGAGGTAGGGGATGAGCTCGTCCGCAAGCATATGGTAGCTAAGATAATTCTCGCCCGACTTCTTCCACGAGCCGATATTCATTTCATAAATATTCAGCGGACTTTCGTATACGTTGGCGCTGTTCAGCTTCTCCATATACTTTGAGTCTTTCCACTCGTATCCGTCGAGATCGTAGAACTTTGTCGCGGTGTTCGGACGAAGCTCCATATGATAACCGTAAGGATCGGCTTTGAGCTTTATCAGACCATCGGTTGCCTCAACGCTGTACTTATAATTATCGTACTGCTTTATACCCGGAACAAACAGCTCCCAGATACCGCCGTCGCTGATCTTGTTCATATAATGCTGTGTGCGGTCCCAGTGATTGAAATCGCCGACGATACTTACAGACTTCGCGTGAGGCGCCCAGCATCGGAAGATCACTCCGCTTTTGCCGTCAACGGTATCCTTGTGAGAACCGAAGAACTCATAAGCGTGAGCGTTTTCGCCCTGGTGGAATAAATACAACGGGATATTGTATTTTTCCGGTACAACAATTGCCATTTAAAATACCTCCTAATCGGTTTGCGGAACTATTCTGTAAATGATCTTTACGGAACACAAGGATCAGCCTCATCCGTTGAGAAAACGTTTTCCGCATATTTTTGTTGAACTTGTACAAAATCGGATAAGGTTTGCATATTCCTTTATTGCTATTGTAACATATAAGCCAAAATTTTGCAATAGCTTTGTTGGTTTTTCATGATTTTTGACATTTTTATTTTAAAAGTTTGTTGATTTTTCACAATAAAAAGCTGTTCTTTGCTTTGAAAACGTTTACAGACCTCGTAATTGATCTATATTTATATATGTCGATCTTGGCGTGGGCGCTTTGTGCTGTTTTTGTCGTGTTGATCTTGGCTGGTTTTAAAATGTTGACGAGGGGCTGTTGATCTAAAAGAAATTTCAAAACCGTGCGTTGCTTCGCAACGCACTAGCCAGCCCCCCGCCGCCCACCGCGAGCGTTTTGCGCGTAGCGCATAATGCGTGCGCGGTATGCGGCGGAGAACTGCTTTTTGAAATTTCTCCTGCGCGTTTAAATTGTTGATCTTGGCTTAAGTTCTTTGTGCCGTTATTGTAATGTTGATCGTGGCTATGCAGGCTTGTCTGCCTGAAAAGGACAAGTCGCATTTAGTGACGATCACTGTGTACGTAGGCGGCGTGTGCGCTTCAAATTTTAGACTAATAACTAGTTTGCATTACAGAAAAATGCGGGAGGGAGGGGGATTAGAGGGAGAGGTCGGGTTGTCGCAAGCGACAACGCTAAGGGGGAGCG
>JAIEDJ010000098.1 GCA_029068025.1 Oscillospiraceae bacterium
GTATCTCTCGGATATACTCTCCCGCCTGGCGGTAGAACTCGTCCTCATAGTTCACGATCCCCCGTCCCCCGAGCGGATAGCTGTCCGACGAATAGAAGCTTTTGGAAATATCGATAACAGAGCACTTTGTGACTGCCGTAAAGCGTTCCTCGCACAGCGAAATGAACTTGCGCTTAAACTCAAACATATCCTCATTGTTCATATCCTCAAGACGATAATCGGAGTTTATGCACACCTTCTTCGGATCTGCCTTTATCAGAATGATATTCTCTCCGTACAGATCCTGAACGCTGTTCGAGAAGTTTGTGATCTGCTCGAAGCAGTACTTCATATCGCGCTTTTCAAACAAATAGCACTCCGCGCCGCCGTCCGCTTTGACCTTTTTATAGAACTCGGTCCTGCGGATAAAGTCGTCGACCTCAAAAAGCGAGCCGTGATATTCCATCATAGTGCATATCAGATCGTAAAAATCCACGATAAGCCACGGCGCTTCGCTGGTCTCCAGCTGCTCTACGCCGTTTTTCCTGAACGCGTCGCGCAGGATATTCCTGCGCCATCTGCTGCCGCAGAACTCCTCCGCGCCCTCCGAAAACTCATACTCGATGGGCTTTTCATGACTGAGAAGCGACGGCTGCATGGTGACGTACTTGTTGATAAACGATCCCCGACAGCGGTTCACCGCCTCGCGCGATACGCTGCTCCCCCAGATATCCACAACAAACTGATACATCTCCGAGATATAGCGCTTGAGCTGCGGCTTTCCGCGCAGCAAAAACATCAGCTCCGCGCTTTCCTCATTAACCGCAACGCCGTACTCTCTCGAAAGCTGCCGTGCAATCGCCTTTACTATATTGAAGCGCTCGTTGAACGCGGGCGCATAAAAATCATACGGATGAGTAAGATTTCCCTTCTCAACGGCGTTGATTATCTCCGCCGCCCTCACCAGCTCCGCCGCGCCGCCGTCTCCCTTAAAGAACATCGGCACAAACGTGATATCACAGTTCCCCGACTTTTTCAGTCGGATGAGCCGATCACGGTTTCTTGCGGCGAACTCCGCCGAGGTCTGCGCTATGATCTTGTCGGCGGCATTGTCCATGTTCAAAAGCCGTTTGTGATACGAACGCAGCGACATACTGTCATAGTACTTTATAACGCGCTCGAATTTTGTGTTATCGTCGACTGCGTCTATGCAGGTTCTTCCCCTGCCCGACGCGATCTCCTTGGCCGCTCTGTAGGAATCGTAGTAGAAATCGGGCTCGAACGTGATCTGAGTTCCTTCCTCCACGAAATAATTCCGCGCGAGATCCACCACGGCGGGATCGACAAGCTGTATAAAATAGTCCTCCATTTCACGGATAAAGCGGTTGCGGCGCTCATTCTCGCGCACAGTCCTCAGCTGCATTCCCTTTACCCTTGACGAAGAAATATTGCAGCGGAACATTATTATTTTTTGGTGCGGAACGACACTCAGCAGCTTTTGAGCAAAAGAGCGGATCAAAGGCTTCCAGATGCTTTCTCCGAACGGAGGACGTATTCTCGCCCAGACATCGCGCTTTTTCTCATAAAGCTCGCACTCTCTCATTCTTCTTGTATTGGAGTGATAGAAGATCTTCTCCCCCGACGCGCTCACGCCCTTATATATGGAAACGGAACCTGCCGTGTAAAAATCCACCGCGACAAAATCGGGCGACGAGCGTTCCACACAGCCCTTGATATCCTTGGTGATATCAAGCGCCAGAATCCTGTCCGCGCCCTCTGGAACGTCGTAGAACTTCTCCGACCCGAGCGACAGCGCGGAAAGATACATTCCCGCCGCATCCACCGAAAAACCGTTCCCCGCAGACAGTATTTTATATAGTATAGAAGAGCCTAAGATCATCACCTTCGACTTTGCCGTATACAGCTTTATATTCCGAAGCAGATTCTTCTTTACCCTTTCAGCGGATGCCACAGCGTTTTCATTAAAGGCGGGAATCGTTCTCACAACTCTCAGTCCGTCCTCGCTGCTGCATGGTATATAAGAATACTCCGCGCGGATATCCTCACCGCTTCGCGACAGCTCGACGCGCAGTATAGCGCCGTCACTGTGCTCGCGCATTGAGTTCATTCCCGAAAGGAAATTTCCCAGCGAATACGCGCACGCGGCACGTCTTCCGTCCTCGGTATTGATATAAACGAACGGCTGCACAATGTGTGAGTGACACCCGACGATCAGTCCCGCACCCGACTCCGCCATAAACATGGCTTCGTCCGCCTGCGTCCTTGTTATCCTGCCGGAATCGGCTCTGCCCCAGTGGACAAGCGCCACGATAAATTCCGCGCCCATGCCCTTCGCGCGGTTGACAAGCTCCACAAAATAGTCGCGGTCATACTTCGCGTTAAAGTTGAACATTGACGATTCCTCGCCCCTGCCCGAAAGCATGGTGCAGGTGATCAGCCCGACCTTAATGCCGCGCACATCGGCAAGTACGGGATTATCCCCCATAGTTCCAAGGTTTTTGACTCCCGCGTTCCTCACTGCCCTGACCGTAGCGTCCAGACCGTCCTGTCCGAGATTCAGACAGTTATCCGTTGCCGTAGCAAGTCCGTCAAAGCCCGCCAATGCAGCTGCCGTAATGATCCCCGAGGGCGCGTTCGCGGTTATCGCGCTGCCGTTCACACGCTGCTGCTCATGCTCATACGGATATTCGTCAAAGCATACGGGATCCAGAGTTCCCGCGCAGAAATCCGCCTCTGCCAGAGTATCACGTATAGGATCAAACGCCGCGCGAAAGTCGTATAGGCTGCCCTCGGCGGCTTTCTGCTGAACCGCCGTACACATAATATCCCCCGTGAACATCAGCACTGCCTTGTTTTCGGCAAAACTCCTGTCACGATCAACGATCACCCTCGCGCGGAAGACCTGCCCATCGGGAGCTGCTACCTTGATACGGCACGTCCCCGCCGATCTTGCGGTGACGATACCGTCGGCGGACACCTCCGCCACGCTCTTATCCTCGGATATATAAGTCAGCGAGGACAAGCTGCCGTTATAAGCGCACTCGAGCTTTGCTCTTCCGCCTACCTTCAGGCTCAAAGGACGCGCCTTAAGACTGTCGCAGAACGGAACAAACGGCAGCTTCTGCGACAACTCCCCGCATACTTCCTTGTTCCTTTCATAGTAAAACGTGCACACCTGAACCAGATACTGTTTTCCGTTCTCAAGTCCTGTGACCATTTTTGACGGCTTCTGCGAAAAACACGTTTTAATACACGTATTCGGATCATCCGCATAATAAAAATACAGTTTATAACCCTCCGCGCCGAAAACGGGCTTCCAGTCGGCCAATACCGCACCGTCCTTTGCGGCAACGGAGAAATTATCCGGAGATTTCAGCTTTTCCGCCACATCAGACACCCCCTTGTAGGTTTACAATGATCACAGCATTTCCTTCATTTTATCGTAATTCTTATATAACGAGTAATATGCCCCGCAAAAATGCTGCACGTCGTCTATTCTTATCCTGAAATCGTCATGACGCACGAAGAATGAACCCAGCGCGCTGCTCGGATATTTGAAATACATCACATATTCGGGATACCCGTAGCCGTTAAGCATATGCTCCGCGCGGTGGAAAATAGTCTTTACAAAAAATTTCTCGTCAAATTCCTCGAGATATGAGCATTTCTGATTCTTCTCAACGATACGCAAGTACGTCTCAAACGATACGCACAGCAGCTCCAGATAAGTATGATAAGTGGTGGGCTGATCGTATATCTTTTTGAGATTCTCACCGACGTTTTTCATAGCGAAATTAAGGTATTTCTCCTCGGGCAGATACTTCGTCAGCTCGTTCATGGAATACGCCACCCAATGATCGGCGTACTGTGTGTAGTTTTTCTTGATGAACCTGTCCGCCGCCTTTCTTGCGGCATCCAGAAAGCGTCTCTGTCCGGTAAGTCCGTACAGTCTGCACAAAGCGAACACGGTCTCTCCGTCATAATATACCGTCCTGAACTTGTCGCGCGGCGCGAGCGTAGGATACCTGAGCACGTGGAAAAAACTGCCATCGCGCTCATCAAACAGCTCCAGAATACCGTTTCCCAACTCCACTGCAAGCTGCTTATAGCGGTCGCTGTTCACAACGTCCATATATTCGGTAAGCACAATGATCGCCGTCGCGTTGCCGCCAAGCTTGACCTCTCCGCGCGTGCTTTCAAACAAGTAGACGGTGTTCTCCCTTGATTTCCTGTTCGGGTACTTATACGCGGTGTTTGTAATAAGATAATTTATCGCGCTCTCCGCCTGCTGAAGAGTGAATCTGTCCCCCGTTATCCTCTACCCC
>JAIEDJ010000099.1 GCA_029068025.1 Oscillospiraceae bacterium
GCATAATGCGTGCGCTCCGCTCCGCCGCGTGGAACCGCTTTTTGAAATTTCTCCTGCACCTTTAAAATGTTGACCTTTTTCTACAGTCTGCGGGCGAAATTAAAATTTCGCCATTTATGAAATTCATGCGCGTTTATTGTGTTGATCTTAACCTTTTGTTTCGTGCTTATTGCATTGATCTTGGCGCTGCGCTATTTCTGCTCTATCTTCTCACGAATGACCTCAAACGGAAGATTCCTTGTAGGCTGGGGCTTTCCGAAGCCGGGGAAAACATAATTATATTTAGTGATCCCGAAGCGCGTGAGTATCTCGACCTTATACCCCTTGACAAACCACAGGAACTCCATCTTTTTGTAAGTAACGCTCTGCACGTCTGTGTAAAGGAAGCGCTCATCGGGCTTTCCCTTTGACGTTATCACAAACTCTCTGCCGTTGGCACGGTAATTATACGCTCTGCCGTTGCGCATATAATTGATAAAAGTCCCGAATAAAAACGGCGCCAAAAGTACCGCGATGATCTTTCCCACAGGCAGATCCCCATAATAAATATCCCTTAGAAGCATAAATGCTCCAAACCAGATCGCCGCCGCGATCACTATCATAATGACCGCCGTCCATGTCTTTACGACAACGCGGAACGTTCCCTGCGCCACAACGTCATTTACATCATGCTCTCTGCCGTCGCTGTCAAAATAGGTCGGGGCACTGCGAACGATCTTTCCGTCAGCGCCGACAGCCGGCATATCGTCCGCGTAGCCGTTCACCGTCGGAGAAACACGCTGCGAAATATCGGGCAGCGGAACGTTCTTCGCGGAAACGCCGGGCATCTCCGCGTCCTTGCCGAGTATCTTCTCAAGCCGCGACATCGCGGACTGCATCTCATCGGGCTTTTCCGAAACATTAACGGACAGCCCTTTGCTTGCCGCGCTGAGCTGGCGTTCTCTTTCCTCAGCCGCGCGGATAAGCTCAACACGCTCCTTGATTATATAGAACGGCGTGGTGTTCTCCGCTATGTAGTTATCCGAAACGATACCGAACTCCTCGCACGCGCCGTTGATCTTTACAGTGACGGTATATCCGCGCACGCTGCCACGTGCCATTCTCGGAAGAAAGTGAACGGTCTGAACCTCGCTGTAGTATATCGTATGAGAAGTGCCGCCAACGATCGCGGTGAACTTATCCTCGTCCGCCAGATAGCTGCACCAGAATCCCTGCATAACAAACTTTATAATGACGATAGCAGCCGCGATGACCGCGACCCCGATCACAATAAACGACACGCCCGCCGCCAGCGGCACGATCATAGAATCGCCGGACGCCTCGTTCACATCCTGTTTGACAAAGCTCGCGATCGCGAAAAAGATAAGCACCACCGCCGCGATCCCCGCTCCGATCATCACCGCGATAACGATATGTTCAAATTTGTATGGCGCTCTGTATTTTCCGCTCGCGCTGAAGCCGAACCGCCCCTTGTCCTCAAGATTGGTATAATTTTTTTCAAGCATAAAACGATCACCCTTATTACAATAAATTTCAAAATAATTGATCTAATGCGTTTAAAACGCCGTTCTCCGCATAAATGCCCTTATTTCTATTATAGCAAATAATCCGCGATATGTCAAGACAAATCGCCAAAAATCGACTGCGGTTTCAGCAAAAAATTGTGAAGTTTGAACATTGAATTCAACCGTGAAAAGTTCTATAATATATAAGGTTCGGACTGTTCCGAAGCGGTATCCGAGCATTTCACGATGAATTTTCACAATTAAGATCCGCGGATCTGTATACTTAAGGCGGTAATTATCTATGGAAAGCTATGAATGTTTTAAGGATCTTGCGATAATACTTGTCGCTGCCAAGCTGTTTGGATTGTTTGCCAAAAAACTCAAGGCGCCGCAGGTCGTAGGTCAGATAGCTGCGGGACTGCTGATAGGACCCAGTATGCTGAATTTTGTAGGACAATCGGACTTTATCTCCACTATGGCGGAGATAGGCGTTGTGCTGCTGATGTTCTCGACGGGTCTTGAGACCAACCTCAGAGAGCTCGTCAAAACGGGCCCTGTGGCGCTTACCATTGCCTGCGCGGGCGTGTTTGTGCCGCTGGTGATGGGCTGGGCGCTGTACGGCTGCTTTTTCGGCTTCGCTCCGATCGGCTCGGAGGAATTTTTCAGGGGCGTGTTTATCGGAACGATAATGACGGCGACCTCTGTCAGCATTACTGTGCAGACGCTGCGCGAGCTGGGTCATCTCAAGGGCAGAGTCGGAACGATCATAGTCTCCTCCGCAATAATTGACGATGTTATCGGCATTATAGTGCTGACCTTTGTTATAGGCTTCAAATCCGCGGACTCCAAGCCGCTTGACGTTATTATCAAAACGCTGCTGTTCATCGCGTTCAGCGTTGTAGTCGGATTCCTGCTCTACAGACTGTTCAAGCTGCTGGACAAACGATTCTACCACCATCGGATGATCCCCATTTTCGGACTCGCGCTGTGCTTTACCATGGCATACTGCGCCGAAAAATTTTTCGGGATCGCCGATATCACCGGCGCGTATATCGCGGGGATCATCCTGTGCAACCTCCGCGACGCGGAGTACATCGCGGGCAAGATGGATATATCAAGCTATATGATCTTCGGTCCCGTGTTCTTCGCGTCCATCGGACTTAAAACCAATTTCGACGGCTTTTCGGTGCAGCTGCTGTGGTTCTCGCTGGCGTTTGTCGCGGTAGCGCTTATCTCCAAGATCATAGGCTGCGGTCTTGCCGCCAAGATCTGGAGATTCAACAACAGAGACGCCATGAAGGTCGGCGTGGGAATGATGACGCGCGGAGAAGTCGCGCTCATCGTATCCCAGCAGGGACTCAGCGTGGGAATGGTAACTCCCGAATACTTCACATCGGTCATTCTGCTTATATTATGTTCGTCCGTTCTTTCGCCGATAATAATGAAGCTGCTTTACCGCGGCGAGGATAAGCCCGATCATGTATCTCCCGACGGAACACACTCCGACATAGACGAGACCGACGAGGTATACGCGGAATACTGATACTTATCCCACTTAGAGTTTCTGATAAAATAGCAAGTAACTGTTCGGTAATTGCCGCAATTTATTCAATAGTCTAAAGTGGGATTAGTATAACAATTTCAGGGAAATCGAATATAAACTCTGTCCGACACTTGACAATCCGAAAACTATCTGTTATAATGTAATAAAGCAGTGTTATGGCGCTTAAGCCGAAATCAACATTATAAACATGCAGGAAAAGTGCCTTCGCTAAGGTCAACGTTTTAATCGCGCACGAAATTCCGAAAAGCGGTCATCACGTCATGACGTGCGCACGGTTTCGTAATTTCAAATTAAAATAAGGAGTTTGTATGATGTTTAAGAGAGTATTAAGCACTGTCCTGGCAGCAGCCCTCTCTGCCGGAATGTTATGTCTGCCGGCAAACGCACAAAGCGTCTGCGAGACTGCCGTTGCAAAGGAATACACTGTTGCCGCAAGCTCCGTGGCGGCACCGACTGTAAATATTTCCTCCGGAAACTATATTGTCAAAGAAGGTCTTAAGATCACCCTTATTTCTCCGGACGGAGGGGAGATCTGGTACAGTATGAACGGAACCGGCTTCCGCCGCTATACCGCTTCCCTGAACGTTACGCAGACGAGTACGCTGAGAGCGTATTCGGTAAAGAACGGCAAACAAAGCACCATTGTAACCTATACATACAATCTTATCCCCATAGTATCAACAAGCCACTACTCCGGTACATACAACGGTCCGCAGCGTGTGTTCCTGAACTGCGGCACAGATGGAGCCAAGATCTATTACACGCTGGACGGCAGCACTCCGAACGAGCGGTCCGCTGTATATTCGGCTTCGTCGGGTATCCTTATAGGAAACTCCTCCACGCTTAAGATCGTCGCCATAAAAACCGGCTGGAGCAAAAACGTCAGAACATACAACTTTACGATAATCGGCGGACAGGATGTTTCCAATGACCCGTATTTCGAGGGCGGGCTGATAAATGCCGGCACATCTCAGGGAAACACAGCGGGCAGTGACAGCATACTGGAAAATTACAAAAGCAAGTGGGGTTACAATCAGCTGAGCACGACCCAGAAGTTTGTCTATGAAAGAATTTATACGGCGGCAAAGACCTATGCGGGACGCGTTGACATTACCGCGCTCAGAGTAAAGGCGGACGATTTTGATAAAGCGTTCTGGGCATTTGATTACGACAATCCGCAGTTTCTAACACTCGGCAGCGGCTACAGCTATTACTACTACCCCAGCACGGGATATCTCCAGAGCTTTACGATCAAGTACGGCAGAACGGAAGCCGAGATTAAGAGCATTCAGCAAACGTTTGACACGACTGTCAGCAGTGTTGTCAGCGCGGCGAAGAATCAGCTCAGCGATTACGCCAAGCTCAAGTATATTCACGACTGGATCGTAAATCATACGGATTATACCTTGAACGGTCCTGCCTACAAGAGCGAAGCGGACGGTGCCGTAGTTTACGGCAAGGCGCTTTGCGAGGGCTATTCAAAGACGTTTATGTATATGGCGCAGGAGCTTGGATTTGACTGCATATGTGTTGTCGGCAGCGCCAACAATTCCTCGCATATGTGGAATATGGTAAAGCTGGGCGGTGTGTGGTATCATGTTGACGTGACCTTTGACGATCCGATAATGAGCAACGGCAGCAAGATGCTGAGCCATGAATACTTCCTTCTCAGTACATATCAGATAAGAAACACGCACACGATCGATAACCCGATCAATGTGCCCACCGCGACCCGCAGCTATTAACGGAACCGGAGGCTCTTATGGCAAAACGTTACGATAAAAACAAGAAGGATAAACGCCTTGAGCGCACGATAATGCGCAATTGGATAATATGCGGTTTATCGCTTATTGGTATCATTGTATTGATGTTTTCATCCAGATAAGAGTAACTCAGTCTGTAGATAAACCCCTAAAAAGTTGATCTCGGCTGGTTTTATAATG
>JAIEDJ010000100.1 GCA_029068025.1 Oscillospiraceae bacterium
ACCGTTTGAACTGCCCGAAGCCAACAGCGATATGCGGCGGGTATTCGCGTATCTCACCAAGCAGCGGTTCATATCGCCGGATATCATCTCACACTTTGCACATGAACACAAGATCTTTGAGGACAGCAAATACCACAATGTCGTGTTCGTTGGTACAGACGAGAACGGCGACCCAAAGCAAGCATCGGTGCGCTCCACACTCAGCTTCGGAAAGACATTCCGCATAACGGTTGCAAACTCGGATACCAAATACAGCTTCTCTCATTTCGGAAATGACGAGAAGCTGTTTGTTTTTGAGGCTCCGATAGATATGCTGTCATTTATAACTCTGTACCAAAAGGATTGGCAGCAACACAGCTATATCGCAATGAATGGTGTCTACGAAAGCGCGGTGCTGAAAGCGTTGGAAATCCATTCCAATCTGCGGCAAGTGTGCCTATGCACCGACAATGACGAGGGCGGCATTGAAGCCGCGGAACGGCTTCGGGATATTCTCTCCGAGCGCGGATATACGGAAATATTCCGGCTTGCACCACAGCAAAAGGATTGGAACGAGTGCTTAAAGCAGCGTTACGGTGCGGAATATCTTCCCGCTGTTACTCATGAGCGCAGAGAACTTTATTTGCAAAGCGTTGCCGAGCTGAATGAGATGAAGATAAATCCAAACCGCATATCCAATGACTTGATAGCCGCTTATAACTCCGCTGATCGTATTCGGTTAGTGGAGTTTTCTCTTGCGGCGAGCGAGCATTTTCTGAAAATAGCGAGTGAGGAGTTTCCGCTCGACAAAATGAAAAATCGTCTTGCCAATGAGTATAGGTGCTATCATGACAAGGGCAGTATCTCCGTGAAGCTCGGCAAACTTCAAAATGCGATGACAGCCGGATTAGAGCAACTCCGCAAACCCTCACAGACCGCTGCCGAGCTGAAAACAACGGCGAGAAAGCTGTACGATATAGCCGACTGCGCTCTGCGACTCTCGACCGAGGAAATACTCGTCCAACGTGCCGAGCAAACAGAAACGTCCGAGGAAGTTCCCTCGGACGAGTCGTTTCAAATGTCGATGAGCGTATAGCTACTCCAATTCCTGCTCCAGCGAATTGAACTCCTCGGTGTTGAAAAATTCGCCGATGGTTATATCCAAACCGTCGCAGATTTTCTTGATCGTGGCGATTCCGGGGTTAACGCTCTCGCCGTTCAGTATGCTCTTGATTGTAGACTGCGATATTCCTGCGGCGTATGACAAACCGTTCGGCGTAATGCCGCGCTCCTTGCACAGCTCCCGTATCCGTTTGACCGTGACCTCGTAAACTCCCATACAATTCCCCTCTTAGTTATATTTTATATTTCACTAAATATAGTTTATTATATTTTGTGAAAAATGATTAGTGATTTTTCACTAAAATATGATATAATAGTGATAAATCACTGAGACAGGAGGAGAAAAGTATGGTAGATAAGTTCAAAGTTGCGTGTTTTTCCGGGCATCGCAAGCTGCCGGAGGACTGCACGGAGCTTCGGTCAAACCTTGAAAAAGCGATAATATCGCTGATCGAACAAGGGGTAGTATTTTTTGGGAGCGGGGCGGCTCTCGGGTTTGACCAGCTCGCAGCCGAAACGGTTCTGAAGTTGAAAGAGGACTATCCTCACATCCGGCTGATAATGGTTCTGCCATGTCCGTCGGAGGAACAGTCGCTGAAATGGAGCAAGGAGCAGCGGGATCACTACAACGAGCTGCTTGGACAGGCTGATAAGGTACGAGTGTTGTCGCCGAGGTACACAAACAGTTGTATGCTTGACCGCAATCGACACTTAGTGGATAACAGCGCGTATCTTATCTGCTTTCTGCGAGAAAAACACGGAGGAACGTTCTACACAGTAGGTTACGCTGAACTACAAGACTTAAAGATACTCCGAATATGAAAGGAAAAATATGAACACATCACAAATTGCGCTGCTCTGCATATGCGGAGCAGTTTTTCTTATTATAGCGATCATCGCCGCAATCGGCGACCACTACTCGCTCAAGGGAATTCCCAACAAGCCTGTGGGCAACGGTCAGCACGGTACGGCAAGATTTGCCACCAAAGGCGAGGTTACCCGAACATACAAGCAGATACCCTATACGCCCCGTTTGTGGCGGAACGGGGAGCAGCTACCGAACGTGGACGGTCTGATTGTTGGCTGCGTGGATCGCGCCGGATCGATGACCGCGCTTGTCGATGATGCGGATATTCATACGCTGATGATCGGCGCGTCCGGTGTCGGAAAGACTGCTAATTTTCTTTACCCGAACATTGAGT